>JAUSGO010000031.1 GCA_030649025.1 bacterium
TGCTGGGCTTTTCGCATTTTCGTTGCCGCAACCGCCTCCATAGCACGGGTGATTTTCCCCGTGTTTGCCACTGACTTCATTCTTCTTTTAAGATCGCGAATGGATGGCATAACGATACTGTATCGGGATATCTATATAAAAAACTATGCCAACTTCTTCACTTCCTCTATTGCGGCCAGGAGCTCTTTCTCATTCTCTTCGGAGAGTTCTTTTGTCGTCCGGATCGCATCCAAAGTCTTTTGCTTGTGATTATGCAGAAACTCAATAAATTTTTCAGAAACCCTTCCGATTTTCTCAACCGGAATATCGTCAAGCAGACCCGACACGGCCACATAGAGCATCGAGACCTCTTCTTCAAGAGGCATGGGCGCCAGATCAACCTGTTTTAGAATTTCTGTCAGGCGTTTTCCGCGCTCAATTTGTTTTTGCGTCGCCTCTTCCAGTTCCGCGCCGAATTGCGCAAAAGCCGCAAGCTCCCTGAATTGCGCAAGTTCAAGACGTAATTGGCCGGCAACCTTTTTCATGGCTTTGGTTTGTGCAGCCGATCCCACGCGCGATACGGAAAGCCCCACATTTATCGCAGGCCGTATGCCTTGATAAAAAAGATCGCTTTCAAGATATATTTGCCCATCTGTGATGGAAATGACGTTGGTAGGAATGTAACTTGATATGTCCCCCGCCTGGGTTTCGATGATGGGCAGTGCCGTAAGCGATCCTCCCCCATATTTTTTTGCCATCTTTGCTGCGCGTTCCAAAAGCCGTGAGTGCAGATAAAAAACATCCCCTGGGTACGCTTCACGGCCCGGCGGACGGCGCAGAAGAAGCGAAATTTGTCGATACGCCCAGGCATGCTTTGTCAGATCGTCGTAAATGATCAGCGCATCGCGTCCCTTGTCCATGAAGTACTCCCCCATCGCGCATCCGGCATACGGCGCTATGTACCAAAGCGGTGCAGAATCTGACGCCGAAGCGGAAACTACGATGGTGTATTCCATAGCGCCGCGACGTGAAAGCTCCGCGACCATGCGCGCAACTTTAGATTCCTTCTGGCCAATGGCCACGTAAATACAAATTGGGCGGGTTTCCGGAGGTTCATTAAGCTGATTCAGTATTGCATCGATCACAATTGCGGTTTTCCCCGTCTGCCGGTCTCCTAAAATAAGCTCGCGCTGTCCTCTCCCGATGGGAATCATGCCATCGATGGCTTTAATACCCGTATGAAGGGGGGTTTTTACCGATTCGCGCCTGATGACCGACGGAGCTATTTTTTCGACCGGATAGTAGTCGCTTGTTTGTATAGGCCCCCTATCGTCGATCGGCTCGCCCAAAGCATTCACCACCCGACCCAGCATTGCCTCCCCCACGGGAACCTGGAGGATCTTACCCGTACTTTTTACCACATCGCCATCTTTTATCTGCGCATAATCGCCCAACACAACAGCGCCAACTGCATCTTCCTCCAAATTTAACACCAATCCAAAAACTGTCTGTGTTTTGTGCACGTTTGTGTTTTGTGCGGTTTCAAACTCAAGCATCTCACCCGCCATCGCTTCTGATAGCCCGTCAATGCGGGCTACGCCGTCTCCGATCGAGATGACATGCCCAATGTTCTCTGCTTTCATCTCGGCGCGGAATCCTTCAATTTCTTTTTTCAGTTTTTCTATAAGTATCGACATAAAAAGTATTATTTACCTACATGCGATTTTAGCTTTTGTAACTTTCCGCGCACGCTTCCGTCCACCCGCCAATCATCCCACATAAGCACCATGCCTCCAAGAACCTCCGGCACGGTTTTTTCTTTCACTATATATTCAGTACCAAATAATTTTTGTATCTGTATCAGAGTTTTTTGAGGAAGCTTCTTGGCAACAAGTGCTTCTGCGCCCTTTCCCTGCATAAGCTCCTCAACTATTTTCAGGATGGACGGTAAAAGTTTCAACGCCCTATGCTTTCTTAATATGCCAAAAAACGTCTTGATGCGTATTGAAAATTCTTCCTTTTGGGCGTCACGGAGGCTTTCGGAGAGCGCCCTGGCATAATGTTTTGCCGAGTATTTCATGGGTACAAATTACTTTTTTTGTGCAGCTACAATCGCCTCTTCCACAAATTCATCGTAGACTTTTTCGGGCAGGCGCTCACGAAGCACTTTCTCGGTAACCATAAAAACAAGTTCTTTGACCTCTCCGGCAACCTCATCCATTGCACGGGCCTGCTCCTCGCGGATCCGTTGACGGGCTTCTTTCACGAGTTTCTCGACTTTTTGCTCCGCAGCACGCAAAAATTCCTGCTCTTTTTCTTTCGCGAGGAGGCGCGTTTCCCGCAGTATCATATCGGCCTGGCTTTTTGCCCCATCGATCTCTGCGATTTTTCGCGCCTCAATGTCCGCCAACTCTCTGGCAATGCGCTCGCCCGACAAGACACTCTCTTCTATATCTTTTTTGCGTTTTGCAAGCAGTTCTATGACGGGTTTATAGAGAAACTTCTTAAGCAAGAAGAGTAAAATCAAAAAATTCACTGCCTGGGCCAAAAGCAGTTTCCAATCGATGCCAAGTTTGTGGATAAGTTCTTCCATATCCGCCTAAATCTGGAAAATTTTTAGAGCTAATTAGATCGTGTCATCCTTGGCGTTTGATCCGCTGTAGCCGGATCATAACGAAAAATCCTTTCAGACTTAAATGGGTACATTGACAAGTTCGTCCCAGAAGGTGTACTCTAAAAAAAGGTTTTGTATCTTAAAAAATATGGGAGGCGCCCTGTGAGCCACTATCAAATATCGATAGTCATCATGGTGGCGATCTCCTTTGGAGTTATTGCTGCCTATCGTAGGTTGGAATTGTTGCAGAACGTAAGGTGGCAGAAATGGTTTTTGTGGTTCTCGATAGGATCTCTGTTTGATTGGGCAACGACCACGCTCTGCTATCTCATGCTGGGAGACGCGCACGACGAAGGCAATCCCCTTGCACGATATCTTTTTGAGCAATACGGCTTTGGGATAGGACTTTTGATCCACGGGAGCATCGTTACCGCCCTCATGCTCGCGGTCGGAATCACGCTCGGAAAACGTCATGCCTATGCCCGGCTTGCTCTTCTCGTCGGAATGATTTTTCGTTTCTACGCTACAGTCGCAAATGTCTATCTCCTCTTCTCTTAGAAGCCGAATAATCGTATTCGGCTTTTTTCAATTTTGCCCGCGAGAGACATGAGACATCGCCCGAGCGGCTACAAAATTGAACCCCCTCACTCATCCTTTCGATACTTTTCCGATGCACACATTCCATGAGGCGTAGCCGTTACCGCGACTCTTGTATGATAGTCCGATAACGTCTCGGCGGGATGAGTGAGGGGGTAAAGAGCGTGTTCCTGAAATCCATGCGCGCAGGGCACTTAGGATTTCAGACACGCTTATACGAACTTGATAATAAGCGCCACAACCAGGGCGTAGATCGCAATGGCTTCCGCAAACGCGATCGCCAAGATCATTGCCGTCTGGATCTTCGGCGCCGCTTCGGGATTGCGGCCTATCGCTTCCATAGCTTTTCCGGCAAGCCAGCCAATGGCAAGCGCCGGCATAAAAGCTCCTGCAGCGATAGAAGCCGCGGCTGCAAAAGACTTCAGGACATCAGGAGATAATTCTGGCATAAGAAGAAATTCAAAATGCAAATCTCAAAATGCAAAATTTTGGAATATCGTGAAGGTTTTTCCTGCGAGAAAAACTTTCACTCCTTAATTTTGATTTTTGAACTTTGATTTTTGAGTTAATGCTAATGGTGTTCTTCTGTTGCTATTTTTAAGAATACGAGCGTGAGCATGGAAAAAACCAGCGCCTGCATAAATCCAACAAAGATTTCTAGTCCCAAAAATGGCAATGGGGCGATATACGGAACAAGGAACGCAATTACAGTGAGCAGTACCTCTCCCGCGAAGATATTGCCGAACAATCGGAATGAGAACGAGACCATTTTGGCGACCTCCCCGACCAATTCAAGAATCCCCACAAAAAGCAAGATGGGATTTTTAAAGTTTAGGTACTTTCCGGCATGCTTAAAAAAACCGATTGTGGCGACGCCCACAACGTGCACTATGATAACAGAAGATGCCGCAAGCGCCAAGGTCATATTGATATCGGAATTTACTGAACGGAAAAGCGGCACGAAGACATCGCCGTGTTCCCCTGCTTCATGAAAACCCAGAGAACCGACGCCCGGCAGAATTCCCATCCAATTCGAGAGCAATACAAAGAAAAAAATGGTTCCGACAATGGGAAAAAAGCGCTCGGCATCTCTTCGCGATCCCACGGCCTCCTCGATGAATGACACCGCCCCGTCAATGACCGCTTCTGCGGCATTCTGCATAACCCCTTGGGGTACCGGCTTAAGGCCTTGCCTTACCACAAATGCAAATACAATCAATACAGTAATCGCGAGCCACGACATTAAAAGCGTATTGGTGACGGGCAAGACGCCGAACAGGGTAAAAATTTTTTCTGCGGAGAGGGAAATGTGCATGATAGAAAATGTAAAATGTAAATCTCAAAATTTGAAATGACAGTTCAAAATCTTAAAATGATCCATTTGGTCATTTTACATTGTCATTTTGCACTTTGATTTTTGCATTTTGCATTGCGAACGATGAAAACACTTTTTTAAGCCGGAAAATTAGTATTACTAAAGTTATATGCATTGCCACCAATATCGCGCCCAGGAAGATCCACGGCATTGTGCCGAAATGTTTATCCAAAAGTCGCCCGGTAATACCAAAAACCAGAAGCGGCAGGAGAATCGCAAATGTTAAATGAAATATGTTCTTTTTCGTAAGTAGGGAGGTCATGGGCGGAAAACCGCCTCCATGTTACGCGAAACGCGCGAGGATGTCAATACGGCATTTTTCCACATTGCAAGATTGTTGACAATTTAAAAAAACCGCGCATAGTCAAGAAGCATGGACCTTTACAAAGGAGATACTCTGGCATGAAATATCCAATGAGAGGCATCGTCAAGATCATCGGTACCGCAATGCCCCTGTATGTGCTCTTCGCTCTGCCGCTTTTGGCGCAGAACCAGCCGCTTACACGTGATTCCTATAAAAACGCTGCAAACGTCGCTCTCCCCTCCGTAGTGAACATCAGCGTCAGATTTTCAACACCATTTTCCCCTACGGACCAGGGCGCAGGACCGAGCGAGAGTACTGGGAGCGGAATTGTTATGGATACGGATGGGTATATTGTCACTAATAAACACGTGATAAACGGCCCCATTCGGGACATTCAGATCAGTCTTTGGAACGGCGAGAAATTTTCGGCAACGCTCCAAGGTGTGGCATCCGATACCGATATTGCGATCATTAAAACAACGGCCCCTGCAGAAAAATTAAAACCCGCATCATTCCGAGATCTGGCAACGGTAAACGTCGGAGAAATCGTCGTTGCCATTGGCTCACCTCTTGGTCTGCAAAACTCGGTGACACACGGCATTATAAGCGCGATCCGCGTCATGACCCAGGCCGGACAGCGGGAGGTGCCCTCGCATCCCGTCATCCAAACGGATGCGGCCATTAACCCCGGAAATTCCGGAGGACCTCTCTTGGACCTTGATGGTCAGGTGATCGGTATAAATACCTTCATTCTTTCGAATACCCAAACGTCGATCGGCCTTGGTTTCTCAATTCCCGGCAACGTCGCCAAGACCATATACGAACAAATAAAAAGCGGCTCAGTAGCTCTGGGATGGATCGGCATTACTACCCAGAATCTCTCCAGCGACGTCGCGCGCGCATTCGACCTGCCGCCCGATACTCGCGGCGTTGTCATAACAAGCATCGTTCCCGCAAGCCCCGCAGTACAAGGCGGGCTGAAGCAGGGAGACTGCGTTGAATCAGTCGACGGAAAACCGCAAACAGAGTCATTAGCTTTTGAGTGGCTGGTACGAAACAGTGTTCCCGGTACACGACTTTCGCTCGCCGTGCGCCGCGGCAAGGCGCCTCCGAAATTATTCTCCATTACGGTCGCCAAACGGCCATCCCCATAAGAAAAACCCTTAGAAAATTTCTAAGGGCTTTTTAATAGTACTGAGATAAACAGGAGTCCAAGGGTCCCCCATAGGACATACTTGGTAAGATCCTGATATCGCGTCACATACTTGGTACCTATCGGGACGCGCTCTTCTGTCACGATATTGTGTAACATTCCGGCAAGCTCCGAACCGGTACGGGAGTGGCGATAGGTGCCGCCAAGCTCCGAAGCAAGCATCGCCAGACTCACTGTATCGGGCTTCGTGAAGATGATCTGCCCTACTTCTTCTCCCTCCGTCTGCACATAGAGTTCGCCGGGACAGCCATTCTTTTCACGCGTTTTCGGTATGGGGTAAGAGACTGCGGGATCTCCGATGCCGATAATATATACGGACACTTTTCCGAGTTCGCTTAGCGCCGTTAAAGCCTCGACTCTACGTTCGGCAAGAATGTTCGGCGGACCGTCGGGCTCACCATCCGTCATAATAACGAGAAGGCGCTTATGAGGCGACTCTTTTTTGAAAATCTTGGTCGCTTCCAGCGCTGCATCCCAATGATTTGTTCCGCCAAGAAGATCGGGAATAAGTTCTTCGTCGATCGTGCCGGAGACGCGCCGGAAAAACACATAGTCGCGCGTTAGCACAGGGACCATCCGGTATCCGAACCTGGAGAATACAACAAGCCCCAGGCGGTCGACTCCCCGCTCCTCAATCATCCGCAAGAACTCTTTTTCTTCCTGACGCGCAACTGTAAAGCGCGATGGGCCGCAACGGTCGTCGCTCGCCTGCGCCAACATCGAGAGCGAGAGATCTCGAGCGATAACAATATCAAGCGGCTCGTACTCCGTTTGCGGTTCCGTCAGTTTGGCGTGGGGCCCGAGAAGCAATACTCCGATACCCAGGCCGACAAGTGAAATGGCGCATGCGTAGAGAAAGAGACGCCACGTGCGAAACACTCTGCCGGCGTAAGAACCGCGCATTGCCAATATCTTGTTCCGCCGCCGGACCGCAAGAAGGCATATGACCAGGATCGAAGCTGCTGCGGCAAGCACATATGGCAGATACGCACCGTGCGTGAATGCTATCGAATCCATCACAACCTCCTATCTCCAGACGCGTTGGGAAGAACCCTCAGATTGGCCATTCTGCTCCGGAATACGCCGGCTCCAGTAGTCACTAATGCCTTCTTTCGGGTCTCCCTTGCCGTTCTTCAGTGCGGCCTGCCGAGCATTCCGCTCTTGAATGCGCTTCAAAAGCAGTTCGAGGTTTATTTTCGCAGCTACGTCGTACGGAGCGCATTCCAGAACCTTGCGGTACTGATCGCGCGCCGCATCAAGTTCATTGCGCGCCACAAGATACTCCGCGCCGTTGTAAAGAGCGCTGCACGCAACTGCGTTTTCGGGAGAACGTGAGGCTTCGCGGAACAGCGCTTCGGCTTTCGTTCCGTCCCCCAGTCCCGCTGCGGCAACACCGCTGGCATACGAAAGACGATTGGCAAAACGTTCGAATTGTTTCAGCTTCTGTAATGGATATGAACGGCGTTCTGCGGTGTAGCTAGCCAGGGTTTTTTGCATACCGGCATAGCTACCGCTCTGCTCCTGAACGCGCAAGGCCTGTTCCGTCTTTTCGTAGCCACGGTATATCCAGCACCATGCGGCAAGTACCGCAATGGTAAGAACAGTCAAACCAACACCAAATGTGCGCATAGGCACCTCCTTATGGAATTTTCATCCAAAAGTTCTCAATGAAGACCCAGGCAATAAAGAGCACAGCCGCCAACTGGAAGAGTTGTTTTTGCTGATTCTCTTCTTTGAGCTCGCCCTCCATGACAACTTTTGCTTTCTCGGCCTGGCTGATTTCCTGAAAGATGGCGGCGATACCTTCAACGTCGGCACTTTCCCGGTAGAGTCCGCCAGTCGCGACAACTGCTTCAGCAATTTCGGCTTTGCGCTTTTGACCTTCCTCATCGCTCAAACCCGTAGCCGCGGAACTATCGAATGCCGCGAAGTGCACCTTGATACCGAGCTGCTTGGCGAACCAGATGGCTTTGAGTGGATGTATGCCGGTGTTGTATTTTCCATCGGTAAAAAGGAGTACGAATTTCCCCTTTTGAGGGCCTACGCGGTCAGCGACCTCCCGAGCATAAGTAAGGTCTTCCTCGGGTGTACCAAGGCTGTCGACGCTGGCTTCAAGGAGCCAGCGGTCATAACGCTCGCCAAGCCTTCCACGCGCATCTTCTTCGATAAGCGCAATGAGCGAGATAAAAATGCCATCCCCAATGGCAGTGTAGGGGCCCAGCATCGTTGCCTCGAGGGTCCTGATAGCCGCCTCCGACTGGGCAAGGTCCTCCGTCGGATATGTGAAGATCGCTGCATATCCCCGGCCCCGCGTATTAGAGGAAGCTCCGCTGTACGCCGAAACGCCAACGAAGTCTCCTTTGCGAAGCTGCACAAAATCAAGGGCCATAATGCGGATCTTTTCCATCGTGCTTCCCGACTCCCGACCCATGCTCGTCGAAACGTCATAGGATATCATGCAAACTTTCTTCTCCAGCGTAAGGTACGTCGTTTTCAGCGTTGAGACGGGCCGCGCGAGCGCGAAGATAAGAAGCGTTGAGACGGCAAGCCACAGCAAAAGCGGAAGCCTCAACACTGCGCGAGAGAAAATGCCCGAGCGCTTGACCTGGAGCTTCGATGGCTGCAGAAGCCATTGCCGAGAACGTCCTGCCCACACCCAAAGGAGAATAAAAAGGGGGAGCAGGAGAAAGTAGACACCATGTGTGAATGTCATTGGTTACCTCCAACTCCCCAAAAATATCGGAATAGCTGTATAGGAATCCCCTTCGAGCTGATGTTCAAGCCGCGCCAGAACTTGGATCCAGGACGGATCCAAAATGCCGGCAAACTCATCGGCGGTAAAACTTGCCGCTTGAATACGGTCGATACGGCCTTCACCCCTGATACGGGAAACTGCATAGCGCGCCACCAAGCTCCGCAACACCATGCATCCGTCTTTTGAAGGAGCGCGATTATATTCCAGCCAGGCATTGCGTAATTTATACCGTAGCCTCAACCATGCCCAGAACGATGTTTCGTAGACGGGTTCGGGTAGTTCTTCGTCACCGGCCGTTGTGGAAACCGGTAGCCGCCTCTTGCGCGCTTTGCGTGCGGCAAGAAACGTGATAAGCCGGGAAATTCCGAAACCTGCAAGTCCAACGGCAAGCAGTGCGGCAAGCGTAGCTGGAACGATGAAGAAAAAGGTCCGTTCCATCGGATCGGTGTCAGGCATGCCTTTTTGTGGCTCGAGAACCGAATCCTTCTTAAGAATGCTGCGCACCGTAACATTTGCCGAAGAGGGCGATATGGTGCGTATGTCCGAAGACGCCCCTTTCTTGGCCTTTCGCAATTTCCAAAGCACCGGAGGAACCGGGGCCTTGAAGGGCTCGCTCTGGATATCGAGCACCAGATAGGTATAGCGATACGCAACAACGCGGTACGTTCCGGAATCTCCCACCGCCTCTTCCCGATGACGAGCCAGCATCGCAAAAGGCTTGTCCAGAGAAAACGATGAAAGGTACACAATGCCTTCCTGAGGTTTTTCGGGCGGATGTTCATTAAGGATCTCTGCTTCGGCACTGGCATGGATGGAAAGCGTAAGAACATTCGGGTCGCCGATATGCACGACCTCATGCAAGGTGTCCGTCAGCACGTAGAGCGGAACTTTTTCGAGTTTCACACTCTTCGAAAGCGCTGTGTTGCTTTTCCGCGTCTTTGTCACCTTGCCATCGGCACCGGGAATAATCTCGTCGTACTCATAGCGGACGGCAAGGGGCGGCACAGCATAGGCGCCAAGCGGAAGGTTTCCCAGAAGTCGCAGGACAACGGTGAACTCTTGCGCCGTCACTCCTTCCGCACCGGGAAGCGTTATGCGATTTCCCACTGCGATTGAGACTACCGAGAAAGGCGCTAGGTCCTGACCGGCATCAACTTCGACGCGAACGCCGGCAAGAGATCTTACAACATAATGGAATTTCACGGGCTCGTCTCCGACAAACACTTCCCGCTCCGCCAAAACACTAACAAGCACGGGTGGCCGACGGGGCGGCGCGGTCTTTCCTTCCTCGGGAGAAGGCTTGGGCACCGGAGCCTCCGCAGCTGCGGGAGGTTGAGCGGATTGTCCAAATTCGTTGGAAAATCCACCATCTTGAGCCGTTGCATAACCCTGAAAAAGGCAACCGAAGAGCAGCACAAACGGCGCAAAACGGAACTTTCTTGACAAGTATTTCATGATCCACCTCTCTAAAAGCGTATTGAGTTTTAAAATAACTTACAGAATCGTACTTTGTAGCGTACCGAAGAGATTGGGGAAAGTCAAACTCCTATATTAAGGGAGCCCATATGTGGAACGGATAACCGGATCAATAAAGAATAGCGAGGTATTGCCTAACAAATAATGACATCCTCCCCGGACTCTAAGGCCCAGATTCATGTGAGGTCCCCCGGTAAAAAGAAAAAGCCATGGGACGTACCCATGGCTTCATGTTAAATCTCTTCCCGCCGAGTTTCAAAAAAATCGGAGAGTTTTTCGTAGTGCTCCACGTCGGACTCCGATGTCCGGAGCAGGCAGGCGTCTATGCCAACGCGCTCAAGACCTGGCAGAGGATCGTAATCGCCGACTGACGATGCCCAGGATGTTGCTCCCGTTTCCGCATCGCGCAGCATGACCCCCCCTGCAAACGGCGGCAGCGATTCTTCGAGCGGATCACGCAGCGCCACTGCGATGACATCGCAGGCATCGGCAAGCATCTCCAGGTCTGTCGTATCCGTATTCGGAAAAAGAAAGTCCGATACGATACAAATAAGATCTGCGGGATCTTGCGGACGCATCGCGACGTCCCATGCGCGATTGAGGGCAGAAGAGGGGTCGGTCTTCTTTTCGGTAAGCGCGAGAACTTCGATCTGGGCAATAACGCTTTCGAGGGCATGCATGCTACGGATGGGATGGGACTCGAATTCGACGCGAGTCGTAAAAGCGAAAACAACAATAGTGAAGTTTCTCGCGAGACATGCGGTTGCAAGACCGCGCATGACATCGAGCGATGCGGCGTGTTTCAAGCGCGCAGAGCCAAGAAATTCTGAGGCGGAAACATCCACAAGAAAAAGTACGAGGGCGTTCCGGTCGGGATGTTTTTCGACAACGACCATTTGTCCCGTCCGAAGATAGTCGCGGACGCTCAAGGCACGAGGCGGGTCATCGGGTGAGAACTCGCGCATACCCTGAGGCTCAAAGCCATCCTCATCCACAAGAGAACTTGCGAGACAATCCCCTTCACGCTGGCGGACGCGCTTTTTGATGATTAGGGGAAGGTTTTCCCACATGGCTACACCCCCTTCCCGCCTATCGGAACACTGCGCAACACTTCCTCGATGACCTGATTGTTCGAAGTGATTCCATATTTTCTGGAGAGCCGGGGATCGCGAGAGAATTTGAAACGCAGTACGGGCCGCGCTAATGCCCGGATATCGCCAAATTCGATGCGGTCGCGTCCGTTCAGGAATGCGCGCGCAGCGGCTGCACGCAGCATGTCTTCACCGGCGCGGATGCCGGGCGCCCATCCTTCGGCGCCGGTCTTGGGACTGCGAACAACGGCGTGATTGAAGATGGCATCAATAATGCTATCGCTGTAGCGCACAATGACATCATCGTGATCGTGGCTCCGCACGTACTGGTCGAAAACAGCATTTCCCACTTCAACGAAATCCTTGACGTCGAAGACGAGTTGTACGTCATTCATGAGCTCCTCGGCGTTGTGCACATCGACACGGCACCGAAGCTCCGGAGAAGGGTACGGAACGAGTATGTTGAGCATAAACCGCTCCATAAGCGCTTCGGGAAGCTGATTCGTGGACTGGGAAGATTCGACACGATTCTGTGTTGCGGCGCACACATAAAACTCGCCGAGACTCACCGTCTCGTTCTCGAAAGTGATCTGCTGTTCTTCCAGAACTTCCAGAAATACCGAGCAGGTCTTGGGAGCCAGCCGGTTGATCTCGTCCGCAAGCAAGAATTGCGTAAAAAGCGCGCCGCGGCCAAGGCGCATGTCCTGCAGTTTTCCGCCGCCGTCCTTGTCCCCAAACCCGGCCAATCTGTAGAGTATCTCCGCGGGCTTAAGGTCCGGCGTACACTGAATGCGGCTTCTTTGTGCGTTAATAGTCCGCCCAACGGCATTTGCGAGAAGGGTTTTCCCTACGCCCGGGTCGCCTTCCAAAATCACATGTCCCTTTGCAAGGATACCAATGTATAAAAGCTCAACCTGCTCGTCCAGGGCAATAACGGGTTTGTGCACTTCTTTGAGGGCACGCCCATATTTCTCAAGGAACGCTCGCCCCATGTCATTATGGGGAAGCTTGTCTTTCCCGAGTAATTCGGTATCTTTGTCCATTTTTCTGCCTGCCTCTCTAAAAAAATTGAATGTATGTCAAGGAACCCTGTACTTCTTGAGTACATGTTATAGTATAAAATAATGTTCCCGTTGTCAAAATATAACATCCCGATTAAACTGCTTCTGAAAAATTTTTCCGCGGCCCCAAAAAATACCGGGGTTTATTTCTTTTTGTCCCGCGCAGGAAAAGCCCTTTACATCGGCAAGGCTATCGATATTAGAACGCGTCTTCGGTCACACTTTGCAAATGCGGATACGGCTAATCCTGCCAAGGCAAAGCTTCTTAAAGAAACGTGCGCGGTCCGGTGGGAGCTGTGCGATTCGGAGCCGGAAGCGCTCATTCGCGAGGCCGAACTCATTAAAAAACTGAAACCCAGATTCAATATCCTCCTGCGGGACGACAAAAACTATTTTTTTGTCGCTATTACCAAAGAGCCTTTCCCAAAAGTATTTTTGACACACCAGCCTTCCACGCCCTTAAAATCCATAAGTTACGGACAAGAAGCCAAATACATCGGGCCTTTTACGGACGGGGGCTCACTCAAACAGACATTAAAACATCTGCGGAAAATTTTTCCTTACTGTATCTGCAAAACACCGCATAGACGGCCCTGCCTTGCTGCCCTTCTTGGAAGATGCGCCGGCGCCTGTTGCCTTAAAGAGGCAAGGTTAAAATTAAAAAACTACGGAGAAATTAAGCGCCGATACCGGCAGGGAATCTTATCGCTCGCGGAAACTCTTGGCGGAAAACGTTATGCGCTAGGCGCCAGGCTTTTGCGCGAAATGAAAATTTCTGCCCGAAAAAATGAATTTGAAAAAGCAGCGCTCCTGCGCGATCAACTTCGGGCGCTTGAGACAGTTTTTAGACATCGTGCAGTCGTGGCAAACCGGGACATCAAAGAGGAGCGCGAAAAGGCCTTGAGTCACCTGCAAAAGTTATTAGATCTGCCAAAAGCGCCGCGCCGCATTGAGATGTACGATATGTCGAATATCCAGGGAACATGGGCTGTCGGATCCATGGTTGTATTCACCGATGGCTTGCCCGACAAAAGCCAATACCGCAAGTTCCGCATAAAAACTGTTCGCGGCATCGACGATACGGCCATGATGCAAGAAGTCATCTGGCGCCGCCTGCGGCACAATGAATGGCCGATAGCCGATATACTTGCGGTGGACGGAGGAAAAGGACAAATGAGCGCAACGCTTACAGCGTTGTACAATACCCAATATCCAATACCCAATATCCAATACATGCCAATCCTAGGATTGGCAAAGGGAAAGGACGAATTACATTACATGACATTTGAGGCTAAAAGCTATGAGCTAAAAGCTATAAGCTCTATGCCCCGCTCCCGCCTCCCCCGCCCGCTCCGGCATCTTCTGAACCATCTTCAAGCCGAAGCGCACCGATTCGCAATTACCTACCATCGGAAATTACGATCTTCCGGAACTTAGACATGCGTCACAGAAACAGAGAAAATTAAATCCCGCGTAACTGGCGCGGGATTTATGATGTGATGCTTTCTATTTCAACTTCGGTAAACGACTGGCGATGACCGATACGTCTGCGATAGCGTTTCTTGGGCTTGTATTTAAGCATTTTTATTTTTCGTGCTCTGCCTTCCCCAACAATAACTTTCGCCGCAACGCGCGCCGATGGCAGATAGGGTTTCCCGACCGTAACGCTTTCGCCGTTTGCGTTGCCAATCAAAAGCACCTCTCCAAAGTAAAAATTTTCTCCGGTGTTTTTCCCCAGTTTCTCCACTTTTAGCCGTTTTCCCGGAGAAACAATGTATTGTTTCCCTCCGGTTTTTATAATTGCCAGCTTGTCGGACATAGATGTTCTTTTACGCTAACTCAACGCCTTGAACGTAGTGTATCCTGTCGGAACCAAAAAGACAAGCCCTATGCAGGAGGAAGCTTCAACTCTTTCTCGATGTCTCCCGCAAGCTCCAAAATGCTATCGGCATAGAAAGCGAAGGCGGGATTATCCCAATTTTCTCCGGCAAAATATATAAGCGCGGCCTTGCGCTCTGTAGCCTCGGTTTTTTCGCTTGCTCCGGCCTGGGCAAGTTTTAAAGCCGTTCCGGCAAACGCATCATCAATATTCCATGGGGAAGGCAGCGCGTGACCTGTCAATTCTTTGATACCGTCTTCGTACCCAAGCCAGGTAAGAGGAAGGAACTGAGCCGGTCCCATCGCGCCTCCCCATCCATAGGAAGGTTTTTTGGATACCGGGACCGTATCGGGATTAAGTCCGAGCTTCTGCACGATGATAAGAAATCCGGGCCATTGGGATGGCTCCATGTCATCTTTCCAGTTCCCGGAGCCCTGTGAGGCGCCAAAACGTGATTCCTGCGCGACAAGCGCCAGCAAGAATGCCGGCCGTATGTTAACTCGGCGCGTGAGAGTCTCGGCATGCGCATATGCCTCGGCCAAAGAAAGTTCCCTTCCTACCCCTTCTCGATCGAAAAACTCCTGCTGTAAAGAAACTGACGCCAGCTCCGCCCGACGTAACAGATCCTGATAAAGCACCCCTCGTTTTTGCGTATACGCGCCGATTGCCTTTTTCCGGATGTCTTCCTGAAAAAGGGCGGATTCCTGGCGAAGCTCGAGTTCATGCAAAAGAATAAGTTCGTGGCTCTGTTTTTGCAGGCTTCTTTTTTGACGATCGAGATTTCGCTGTTCTTCCCGGATAAGCCCCACGCTTTCCCGAACCGCACGGTGCACAAGTTCGGTACTATGCACAGTATCGAAAAAACTCGAAAAGTTCGAAGCGGAAAGCACGAGATGTACCCGGCGTTTTTGCGACGTATCGATATCCCGTAGGAGCTCGGCGAGCATGCCGCGCTCCCTGGCGATGCGCTTCATGTATTCGGAGATCTTTCGATCAATATCCGCGGAACGCTGGCCTGTATCGGCTATAGAAAATTGCGTAAGGGATTTTTCGAGCGAGAGTTTTTTCTTGCGAGTCTCAATAAGCAAGACGGCATCCTGAAGGGACCTCACCTCTTGAGAACTTTCTTCGATACGGGTTTTATAGCCCTGGATCTGCGAGCGAAGTTCAAAAAGAGAATCATGAAGCGTCTGGTCGGCATATGCGTCTCGACACAATAAAAAAACGCATACAATGATGCATCCTGAAGCACAAATTCGAAGAGAGTCCCTGTAAAAATTTGAAAGTAGTAGCATTTAGAGACTACCCAAGAAGTCTCTTAGGCCTTAGCCTGCTTTCCGGCAGACGGAGATTTTAAATTTTCTTCTTTTTGGACAGCTTCTTCTTTCTTCTTATTACGCTCTTCCTCGCCAACCACCTTTATCTGACTAATCGCGGCCTGTTCCTCGGGAGCCTCACTAAGCTTCTCAAGCTCGCTTTCGGTGCGGGGCTCTTCGACAAGCGCAATAACCACATCCAAATTCGCCTCCACGGAAACTCCTTTGGGAAGTTTTATATCTTTGACGCGGACCATGTCATGGAATTTCTTAAGAAGCGAGATATCTACTTCCAGTTCTCTCGGCAAGTCCTGCGGAAGACATTCTACCTCTATATCCTGCATCGCGCGCACAAGCATGCCGCCTTCGTTCTTTACCGCAGAAGACTCTCCCACATACACCAGCGGGACTTTTGCCTTCAGCTTCTCGTCCATGCGCACTTCATAAAAATCAATATGCAAAAAACGATTCGTAAGCGCGTGACGCGTCATATCGTGCACCAGCACCTTCCGAATATCGTCCTGGCCGATCTGGAGTGAAACAAGGGAGCTTACACCCGCTTCTTTATATACCTTCAAAAAATCCTTCTCCCCAACTAAAATAGGCACGGCGCCCTTATGTTTTCCACCGTAAAGTACCGCGGGAATAAAACCATCCTTGCGGTATCTTTTTACTTTTTTACCAAGAACGGTTCTTGGTTTTCCGACAAGTTTATGCGTCTGCATAGTTTAGTGATTTACTGGTGCCGTGCCCGCTCTGTAGCACGCCTTCCTCTGCCGTCCGCGACACGCGCTTTTCTAAAAATACGTGGACGTTGAGCACATCATCGGAAGTGATTTCCGAGGCATTCCAAAAACGTTCGATGTCGGCTCTTGCCAGATCCGAGAGCATGCCCATGGTCGTCACCATTCCCAGCATCCCGGAAAGGATCGTGAGGATCGCCGAACTGCGGCACCGGGAACATTCGGCATGCACTACCGTAAAACGCTCGCCCTTTCGCAACATCTCGATACAACCCGAATCGTAGCCAAGACCGCACATCGGGCAGTGTCCAAAAACATGATGCTGGTGTTTTTTATGTCTCATGTGCGTACTCAACAATCACTTAAGATACTACCGGCTCCTCAAAACGTCAACCCCCGCCCCATCTTATCTTTACGGGATAAGATTCGGGGGCGTGCGGCCTTCAAAAACTGCAATAATATTCTCGGCGGCAAGGCGTGCCATGGCTGACCTGGTCTCATGCGTTGCTGAAGCGGTGTGCGGCGTCAAAACCACGTTCGGAAGCTCCGCAAGTCCGGATGCAAGGGAGGGCTCATTCTCAAACACATCCAGGGCCGCGCCTCTGATCCATTCTTCTTTGAGAGCCCGTACCAATACCGCCTCATCCACAATAGGTCCCCGAGACGTATTGATGAGATAGGAGGATTTTTTCATTCCCCGCAATTCCTTTTCCCCAAAAAGATGGCGCGTGGTTTCGAGCAAAGGCACGTGAATACTCACGAAATCCGCTTCGCGCAGAAGCTCGGGAAGAGCGCGATACTGTGCCGAAAATTCCTTTTCAAATTCACTATTCGGCTTCACGTCGTGATAGAGCACCTTCATGCCGAATCCTTTCACCGCTTTCTGGGCGAGCGCGCTTCCGATCCGTCCAAGTCCAACGATGCCCAAGGTCTTGCCGTGCACTTCGCTCCCCAGTAGCAACATGGGCGCCCATCCGATATATTTTCCCGCACGAGTGAACGCGTCACTTTCTGGAATGCGGCGCGCTATGGCCATAAGAAGCGCAAAGGCGTGTTCCGCGACGGCTTCGGTGAGCACTCCCGGGGTATTAGTGACTGCGATGTGGCGTTCCTTAGCCGCAGCGATATCTATGTTGTCGAATCCCACCGCGTAATTCGCGATGATTTTAAGCTGGACGCCAATGCTATCCATAACCTCCGCATTGATCTTGTCGGTTAAAAGCGAGATAAGCCCGTCGCATCCTTTTGCGCTCTCTAAAATTTCTTCTTTTGTAAGAACCCGATCGTAAGGATTTACCGAAACGTCAAATCCCTTCTCTTTTAGTAAAGAGAGGGCGGGCTCGGGAATTCCACGAGTGATAAAGACTTTTGCCATGTTAATTAGAACCGGAACGGGGAAAATCCCGCGAACGTTTAATTTCTATTGCTCCGAGAGTATTTTCATCAATGACCCTAAGCGTATCAAGCCAATACGTGATGGTCGTAACTAAAAACACAACCACGACCATGGCAATAACTCCCCAATAGAGCATGCCTCCGCGGTAGCTTTCGCCTCCTATGACAATGCTGGTAGCCGCCGATTTTTGTTCCGTCATGACCATACGCTTTGCGTGTTAAAAATCACAAAGAAATGACTTGGCCTTCAAAATGCTCTATGAGCAATTTTTCCAACACCTCCTCGCCACCCATGTATTCCATAAATATCTTATTCCACAAGGCCTCTTGCTGGTGATAGAGGTATTTTATCATGTGTTTTTCCATAACAAGCGCCATGATGTTGTCCAGGAGGTCGAAACTGATAAGGCGTTCCGACCCATCTTGCTCGCTTTTGAAGATATCCCCCACAAAATCAAGGTTATACCAGAACCCCACGTTCGTAAACGCAAAACGGTCGTTAAGCCGCGCAATGTCCCGTTCGGTCCTCCTCCAATGGAGCGCTTCGGGATTGACATGCGGGGTAAAAAGAAGCGGATGCCGTTCGTCTTCTTTCGCAAGATACCGCTGTACGATGAGCCAACGCGCTCCTTCGCCCAGAGCCTGGTCGGGTCTGGGTACGTCTCCCCGGAAAAGCGAGATGAGGCGCAGGGCAAAATCCGGACGTTGCGCATAGCGACGCATGAGCTTGGCATAAAAACTTACCTCGTGCAGATAATGGTTCAAAAGGCCATAGAGGCGGAGCGTCTCTCCCGGCGTATCTATGCGGTCTGGTATCACGAAGATAACACCAAGCTCTTTCAGGTGGCTCACGTTATGATATTTCTTTTTTTGGAATTTTTTTGCAATTTCAAGCCACTTGCCCCCAAGCACCGTCATGACAATGGGCCGCTCTTCAAAATCAGCGGGTGTCAACGCTTCATAGGCTTTGAAAAATACCGTATTGAGCCATTCCGAGCCTTCCACAATGCGCAGCGCGGCAAATACTTCATAAAAGTTCTCTTTGGCCAGAAGTTCCTGAACCGAAGCGTAGCCTAGCGCTGAAAGGATTTTCTGGGGAGGATATTGATAGAGAAATTCTTTTGCTTTTTTTTCCTTGAGAAAAAACCCCTTCGGCGGGTACACAAATTCATACGCGAAGTTAAAAAGCGAGTGCAGTCCTTCAAGCGTTGTGCCATCCGGCTTGCGAAAAAGCTCGTAGAGTTCCGCGTCCGATTGGCGGAGCGCATCCAGCAACACTCCGTATGCCTGTTCGGCTGACGCGTTTTTATGCAGGCCGAACATATTGCGGATCAACAGCACGCGCTTCGCGTTCTCCGCGGCGATATTTTCAATGACCGTCGTCTTTCCGGTCGCCTTGGCCATTTTTGCTTCCAACGCATAAAGATCCCCGATGGGGATGCGCAGGATGGCCGCTATTTTATTGAACGATTCTTCCCGTTCCATATCCGCAAAGTTTAATCCGCTTTGCCAATTCAGATTCGGCTTCGGCTAACCGCAAAGTTGCGCCATCTGGGGCTTGTGAATTCGCGCCTGCCAAGAATCCCCGCCTTAGCTCCGAAATGCTCCACAACCGAGGTTGCGTTCGCCGAGCCCAGGCGCATAGCATATTTAATGACATCCGGCGGGTATATATCGCACACCGCCGCCTTTTTCTTTCTTGCTCCTTGCTCCTTGTTCCTTGTTCCTTGAATCAGCCCCGCCACAAAACCGGACCCGAAGGCATCCCCAGCTCCCGTACGATTGACCAATTGCTTCTCGCGGAAAACCCCGGCAGTATAGAGATTTGCGCCGTCGGAAACCATAGCTCCATGCGCTCCATCCGTAAGTACCGCAAGACACGGCATCCATTCATCAATTTTCTTAAAAATGGCCTCGTGTTTCCGATATGGAATACCGGTGATCATGCTTGCCTCCTCGCGGTTCATAATAAGCACGTCCACCTGCCGAAGCATGCTTCTAAAATACGCCGCGCCGCGCTTAAGCATGGGAAGCGAAGGATTCAGCGCCGTGCGGATGCCGTGCGCCCTGGCATACCGCAATGCTTTCTCGCACGTCTTGAATGCACCGCCAGGAAACAGAAAAAACCATCGCGTCTTCAGCTCTTCCCATGCGATATCTTCCGGAAGAAGGCGTTCGCTCGCTCCCCGATATACTAAAATAGTGCGCTCGCCCCCGGATAGCAGAAGCAGGGAATAGGCCGTGGAATATTTTTTTGTTTTCAATAAAAAGCGCGCATCAACATGCTCGCCCAAAAGCCCGCTTCTCACCTCTTCGCCCGACACGTCGCTTCCCACTTTTGCAATGCATGCGGTTTTCAGTCCCTGCCGGGCAAAGGTCACTGCAGCATTCGTCGCGCCGCCTCCGGTGGTAAAAATTATCCTTGAGACGTCTATCTTTGCTCCTGCGGGCATAGAGAGCGCCTGTCCGGTCGAAAATTTTCTCTCTTTTCTCAAAACAAACGAGGGGCTTTCTATGAAAGCGTCGCGCGTCGCAGTTCCAATGGTGATAATGTCGTACACAGGCAACAAAGTGATTGAGTGACCGAGTCACGAAGTGATCGGCATAGGTCTCAACTAGGCTTGAACGATAACAATAATTCTATAACGGCACTCCTCTTACCGGCATTTCTATAAGCCGAACATGCGGGTCCTCCGTAAGCTGTAAGAGCTTTTCAACACGAACTAGAGCTTGCACGATATTATCCGTTCCTTTTTGCTTAACACCGATATCGTCCGACATGACATAGTCATTATAGGTTATGTTTTGTATATAGATATAGACCTTAATGGAACCGCTCGTAATCTGCAGCCCATTTTTTCTAGCGAATTCCTCATAGTTGGAGGATTGTGTAAGTCCAAAGAGAACGCCTGAAAGCTTGGAAGTGTCTTGAGTTGACGCATCCCTTTCTTCAATCACTTTTTGTGAAGCATTAATGGCGTTTTGAATTCCTAATTTTGCCGGCTCTGGAACTTTTAAAAGAATGACCTGGAGCACCTGGAGATGTTTAGTAATAGCTTGCTCGAAACGCGTGGAGAGATCGGTCTCGTTTTTTCCCGATTTTTTTATCTCGCTGATCTTATCAAGTGCCTGCTGGAGCTGATTCTTATATTTCTCAAGGGTTTTCTCTGCAATATCTGTTTTCTCTTTTTCAATCAATTTCTGGTACTCGGCCATACGCACGTCCGCCAAGTGAAGATATTGTTTGGCCTTGTTTTCCGCCCCGAAGGTAAAGAAGGTCTGGATATTTTCCTTCCAGGTTTTCAAAAAATAAAAATGGCTGTCGGGCGTGATTCCCGAGTCTGGTAATCCTTCGGCTTTGGCGAAAACCAAACCAGAAAAAAGCAATGACAAAGCAATTAAAGAGATGGTGTATTTCATATCTCTAAAAATAACAGATTTCGTACTTTTAAAAAATATTTTTCTGGAGATCCGCCGGCTGGTGGAGAGTTAGCCCGCTTCGCCAAAGTTTCAGCGAGGCGAGGAAGTTTTTCTTTCGCGCTGCCACTCATGACTTTCTCTTAAGTACTTTCTTTATCGCTTCCTTGATAGACCCCACGCCCATGCCGAAGGCTTCAATGAGCTCGTTGGGTTCACCCGATTCGCCGAAACGGTCGTGAACTCCAACAAATTCCATAGGAACAGGATGGTGCTGTACTAAAATTTCAGCGACGCGCGACCCCATGCCTCCCATAATTTGATGTTCTTCGACCGTGACCACCGCCCCGCAGGTCTTGGCCGCATTCGTTATTACTTCCTCATCCATCGGCTTTATGGAAGCATTATTCACCACCATACAAGAAATGCCCTCCTGCTCCAGGTCCCGTGCCGCAAGAAGCGCGTTATAGACGAGGGGACCACAGGCAATAATCGCAACATCTTTCCCTTCCCAAAAAACCTGCGCTTTGCCGATTTGGAAGGGGGTCTCCTCCGTAGTGAACACCGGCGTTTTTTCCCGCTGGAAACGGAAAAACGCGGGTTTTCCCGTATCGGCTATGGTCATGGTCACTTTCCGATTCTCGATAGAATCACATGCAGAAAAAACCTGCATATTGGGCAGAGTGCGCATGATAGCGATATCTTCTATTGCCTGATGCGTCGCGCCATCGGGTCCTACGGAAACTCCTGCATGGGCGCCTGCGATTTTCACCGGCTGGTCATTATAGCAGATAGTGGTGCGCACCTGCTCCCAGGCCCTTCCCGGACAGAACATCGTGTAGGAGGCAACGTAAGGAATCTTCCCCGCTGCGGCCATGCCGGATGCCACGGTAACAAGATTCTGCTCCGCCACACCCATCTGCACAAATCTGTCCGGATACGAATCGGCAAACTTTTTTGTCTGCGTCGAGCCCGTAAGATCCGCGCAAAGCGCCACCACATTAGGATTTTTATCCCCGAGTAATTTCAAACCTTCGCCATACCCCATACGGGTCGGCTCCTGCTTGATCGCAGGATCGAACAGATTCTCAACAAGTTTTGCTTTTGGATTTACGGGCATGTGCGAGCTATTAGGTTTATAGCTGATAACTTATAAGTTTTATAATAAGACGTGGCGGGTGGGGAGTCGTCCGCCAGCAGACGGATGGGGCAGCCGACATATTCCATGTCTATACCATCCCCTCTTTTTATGTTTTTGTTGCGGCGCGCTTAAGACAATTTTTCGAAGACAAAAACTAGTTCGCCACCGTTACGCTCTGCTGTGTAATCGTTGAATATCCTATCGCGTCCGTCGCAAGCACCGCGATAATATGTTCGCCATTTTTTGCGCCGGCCGTATCCCATGCGAAGACATAAGGCTCCGCTGAAAAAACGGCAATCTCCGCGCCGTCCAAAAGGAACTTCACCGCCGATGCGTTCTTGTCCGATACCGCGCTTATCTGGATCTTGCCGCTTACGCTAGCATTTTTTGCCGGAGTAAGGATGCGGACACCGTCCTTCTGCATCATGCTTCCGCGCTTGATTTGCGTCATCATACGGTCTGAAAAATCAAAAAAA
The DNA here is from genome assembly GCA_030649025.1 of bacterium. Lineage (NCBI taxonomy): Bacteria > bacterium. The sequence continues at coordinate 22,833 of JAUSGO010000031.1, forward strand.
GACGTTTGCGTGCGGTTTGCCCGCGAAATTTCCACAACGGCAAGCAAAAACGCGAAAAACACGAACGCAAACCCCACTATGGTCCCTATCCAGAATGGATACCACTTGGAAATCTCGGAACCATTACCCTTCACTAAACGAAAAGAAACATTATCGGGCATACTGCTTGAGCTTCTAGCTTTCGGTTAATAGCTTTTAGAAATATCCATCCCCAAAAGGAGGGTTTCCTATAAGCTACAATCTATGAGCTATAAGCTGATTACTCATGTTCGCTTTTTATTTTTCCTCCGAGCGTGCGCAGTTGGTTAAGAAAATCCTCCGCTTGCTTCTGGTCCTTGGGGGGGATGCCGTGCCATGCGTAATCGAATTCAATGGATTCCACGCCTTTGCCAGGAATATTGTGGGAAATAATGCACACGGGTTTTTCATACACCGCGCGCGCCGTTTCATACGCATTTACGATCTCTTCGAAATTATGCCCATTAATGTCGATAACGTGCCAGTTGAACGCCTCGAATTTTGCGCGTAGGGGTTCGAGCGGCATAATGTCCTCCGTCATGCCGTCGATCTGTATGTTATTGCGGTCAATGAGCACCGTAAGATTGTCGAGCTTCAGTTTCCCTGCAAGCATGAAGGCTTCCCAGTTATTTCCCGCATCCAACTCTCCGTCGCCGACCAAACAGTGTACCTGCCATTTTTTCTTATCCATGCGCGCGGCAATGGCCATGCCAACCCCTTGCGACGTTCCGCTGCCCAGTGGCCCCGACGAAGTTTCAATGCCGGGCAATTTCTCGCGGTGCGGATGACCTTGCAGACGCGAGCCGAATTTTCTGAGCGTTTTTAATTCCTCTTTGGGGAAGTATCCCGCCTCGGCAAGCGTTGCGTAAAGCACGGGGCAGATGTGGCCGTTGGAGAGAATGATGCGGTCCCGTTCTTCCCAGCCGGGGTTTTTTGGGTCGTGCTTGACAATATGAAAGTAGAGCGCGGTAAACACATCGGCCATGCCCAAGGGGCCCGCCGTGTGTCCCGAACCTGCCGCAAGCAGCATGGGAATGAGATCTTCCCGTATCGCCTGGGCCTTCGCTTCCAAAAATTTAACTTTGTCGTCGTGAAGATGGGACATACTAAAATTGTTTTACGAACCCCGCACTTATTTCAGAGCAAACGTGTGGTGATACGGTTGTTCATCGCGCGGTAGCGGCTTACGCCTCACCTCATCTTAAGATAATGATTCTTGCAAGAATAAGTATGGGGTTTTGTTTTGTTTCCAAAAATTTCCAAGAAGTTTTTTGACAAAACATCAAAAAAAACCTTTCTTTTTCTCAAAGAATCTATGCAAGAACGCCGCACCCAGCGCTCCAAGAACCGGCCCTATCCAATATATGAAGTGTCCCGACCATGAGCCGCTCACCAAAGCGGGTCCCAGAGCGCGCGCCGGGTTCATTGCAGCACCCGTGAACGGTCCTCCCAAAAGAATATCCATTGCAATGGTAAGCCCAATGATAAGTCCCGCCAGATTCTTTGCGCCGCTTCCTTCGTCAGTAACGGCGAACACAACAAAAACGAGCAGGAACGTTAAAAGAGCCTCTATCATCATGCCCTGTACCAACGAGGTTTCGGCTCCAGGAACCGGCGTACCGCCGCCTCCGGCTATGAACGCAACAGGAGCAAGTATGCGCAAAAAAATAGCCGCAACAATCGCGCCGCCTAATTGTGCTCCTATGTAAATCCCTATCAGGTCCCTGCCAAGCTTCTTTCTTGCCCACATCGCGATAGACACTGCGGGATTCATGTGCGCCCCGGAAACATGCCCTACCGCATATACCATCGCGGCGATCGCAAACCCGTGAGCAAGCGCAATGGCCACAAGACCCCCGCCGGCAAGAACGCTGCCTGCACCGATAAAAATAAGCGCGAATGTGCCGATAAATTCGGCGAGAACGACTTTGAGCATAGAATTTACAGATCTTAGAGATTCCTAAATTGTTCTACGGTGTGCGCGATGTCCGAACTTGAGAAGATCTCGAAACCCGAACAAAGAGCGTTGGCGCCGGCTCCAGCCGCCGCTTTAGCCGTGCCGAGAGCCAAGCTGACGCCACCGTCAACTTCTATTATACAAGAAGGGAATTGCCTACGTAAACGCACAACTTTGTCGATAATATCCGACCGCATGGTCTGCCCCGAAGGACCCGGCGTGACGCCCAGCACCAACACATAAGGTGTCAGAGGAGCATGCGGCGCGTAGGCGCCTTCGGGGGTCTCGGGACACAATGCCACTCCGATCTCCCGGCTCTCTTTATCCAGTCGCTCTTTGATCATAGAAAAATTTGTCGTGGATTCAACGTGCACCAAAAACCTCTTTGCTCCCGTCTTCAGCCATTCGGCAAGATGCTCCTCGGGCCTATCTATCATAAGATGCAGCTCGATATTAAGAGGCGTTTTGAAATCATAGAGCGCGGCCGGGTCATTGAATATCTTAACGGACGAAAAAACACCATCGCTCACATCCACGTGAACCCAATGCACATACGGTTCCACGAGGCGAATACGACGGCGGATCTCTTCAGGATCTTTATGATTGATGGATGGTATAACCTCTATCATGCAGACTTTTGGGCCGCCTTCTCTATTTCATCAAGTTTTTTCAGCCGGCGCATGTGCCGTTCCTCTCCGGAAAAAGGCGTCTGAAGCCACGTCTTCACTAAATGAAAAGTTTCTCTTTCGGTAAGATAATCCGCGGCAAGCGACAGAACGTTGGCATTATCATGCAGGCGCGAGAAACGCGCCATCTCGTCCGTTGCGATCAGGGAACTGCGCACATTAGGATATTTGTTCGCCGCCACATCCACGCCGACCCCGGACCGGCAAAGCAGAATGCCGCGGTCTTGATCGGGGTTTTTTGAGACGGCCTCTGCCACTTTGCGCGCAAAATCCGGATAGTCGTCATCCGGGTCGTAGACGGCATTCCCCACATCCGTAAATTCAACACCCATCTCTTGCAGGAGTTTTTTTATTTCCTCTTTTTTTTGAAACCCTCCGTGGTCGGAGCCGATGTAAAGCATAGCAAAAATTTAAAATGCAAAAGTCAAAATGGAAAATTTAGGAATATCGTGGAAGTTTTTCTTGCAAGAAAAACTTCCACTCCTTAATTTTGATTTTTGATATTTGATTTTTTATTTTTAGGTGCGGAGCAGTTTAAGGCCCAGGCCGAAAAACAACAACAAAGACACAAGAATAATCCCAAGCACGATGATGCCCAATACGGTAGAAGCGATCATGAGCAGTCCGTAATGAAATCCGTAGCGCTTCCATGACCAGTACGCGGGAAGCACTGTAAAGAGCAATACCGCAATGCCCGCGAGCCACGCCACAAGTAATATCAACGGGCCGGACTCCACTCCGCGCGACACCACAAGCCAGCGCACCAAAGAAAGCGATGCGCCCAGCGTTGCCACAGTTACAACCGAGGTAAGTGCGGCATTGAGCAGCACTTCATCGGCATGCTCGCTTGCGTTATGCGGAGCGTTTTCAAGTTTTTTTATGGCAAGTGAAAGCATCGCGGAAGGAAGAATGCCGACGAGAATATATTTTGCAAAAAATTTAAGAAATTTTTTAAGCATATCCGGTTCTATAATAGTTTTCCGGCTTTAATAACATGCTGCAGAAGCGTTGCGGCATACCCCCATTCGTTGTCATACCAGGCAAGCACTTTCACCAGATCTCCGTCAATAACCTTGGTGAAGGATGTATCGACGATGGACCCGTGCGGATTTCCTATAATGTCGGATGAGACGAGTTGTTCATCGGTTAAGGCCAATATCCCCTTCCAACGCGGCTCGGCGGCCGCTTTGCGGAAAATATCGTTTATTTCTTCAACCGAGGTTCTTCGAGAAGCTACAAACGTAAAGTCAACCAATGACCCCGTCGAGACGGGCACGCGGATCGCGATGCCATCAAACTTCCCGTCAAGTTCCGGCAAGGCTTTTCCGACGGAAATGGCCGCACCCGTGGTTGAGGGTACGATGTTTTGCGCGCCTGCGCGTCCCCTTCTCCAATCTTTTGCATCGGGACTATCCACGATTTTCTGGGTTGCCGTGTAGGCGTGTACCGTGGACAGCATGGCTTTTTTAACGCCGGGATTTGCCATCATAACAGCCGCAACCGGGCTTGCGGCGTTAGTGGTGCAGGAAGCATTGGAAGTTACCGCGCATCCTACCATACGGTCTTCGTTCAGCCCCATAAGCACCGTGACCCCCGCCTCTCCTTCTTTGCCCTTGCCGGGAGCCGAAATAATCACACGCTTGGCGCCTGCCGTGACATGGGCTGATGCTTTTTCGTAATCTTCAAAAAATCCCGTGCTTTCTATGACTACATCGATCTCCGACTCTTTCCACGGTAATTTTGCCGGGTCTTTTTCTTGCAGAAATTGGATTTCCTTTCCGTCTACCACAAGCTTGCCCTGTTTTTTATCGCTTCCCACCTGTCTCTCGTATTTTCCGTATACGGTGTCGTACTTCAAGAGATAGGCGAGATTCTCAACATCACCCAAATCGTTTACCGCAACGATATCAATGCCGCCATAGTCGAATGCTTGGCGAAAAAATACCCGCCCTATCCTGCCAAAACCGTTAATGGCTATGCGAAGCTTTTTCATAATGCATGTGCTTGATGCTTATCTATCAGATAATTATATCACGGTATGGTAAAAACACGAAGGTATTATTGTATCCGCACGTAGAAATCCGGTTCCGCGACGGTTGAGCCGGAGCTTGAAACAAGACCGAACGGATAATCCCCCTCCGGCGCGTCGGCGTTTGCCGTGATGGTGTAGACGCCGATGCCGGATATCGTTTCCGTGTTGGTATTTGCAAAGAGGACTTCGCAAATTTTATCATCCGCAATATTCCGTACACCGATAGAATTCTGCTCGCCCTTGGCATTACAGCCGAACGGATAACTCATGGGAATATATCCAAGCCCCGCAGCGCCGATACTCATCTTTGGGGGCTCGGCCGGACCCGCTCCATAAACGATAGTGCCGTCAAGAATATAGGAGTCTCCTCGATTGAGGCAAATAACGTTTAGACCGCTAAGTGAACCGCATTTTTTATCGCCGACGCTCGAGAAGACGGAAAATACGGCGTCAGCGGTAAAACTGTTTATACTTACTTTCTTAACCCATGACCCGGCAAGTCTCGGCACCCAAGCATACCCCGCACCGGTCCAATTTCCGGAGGCATCCGTGACGTGTCCATAAAACGTATTTTGTTCTCCCGTCGGCACACCGTCTTTCCAGCTTGACCAGAGAATATCGGAATTGGGCGCACCTCCGGTTATGGTATAGATGGGAACTTCTCCTGCTCCATAGCTAGCCTTATCGAGCGCCAGAAGAATCGCGCCTGGGCACGAAGCACCGCTTGCCGTGCATGCATTTTGATTTGCACAAATGCCGGCGGTGTTCGGAACGGCAATGCATGCGCCCGATACGCATTCAAAATGCGTTCCCGGAGCAAGGCACGAATTCGTAGTAACCGAAATCCTGTTTGAGATCATGGCGCCACGAGAATCTTTGCCGGCACCGTCGTATCGCGCCTTGACCTCAAATTTATATAGCGTCCCCTTGGAAAGGCCGCTAATGTCGTAGGCTAAAACAGAACCCGGGATCAAAAGATCGGGAGTTCTTCCTATCTCAATATCGCTTGCGTTATACCATATCACCGTATACTGGGAGGCTTTGCGGTCATCCCAATTCAATCGGACCGTAACCGTGTTGTTCGCCTGACACGCGCCTTGAGGAGCGGCCGCTTCAATCCGAAGCGTCGGAGCCGGAACGGGCGGAACGCTCACGCACCCCAGCATAATGGCCTGCGCACTCGCGTCACTGGAAATTGAAAGCATAAGACCGTTAACAATCTGCCATGGCCGAGCTCCGTTTCCGTCAATCCTGCTTACCGCTTTCAAATTCCCTTCGGATGAATACCCGGCCTCTTCGCAGTTTCCGTCATTCGGCGCGTTGTATCCGGCGCTTCCACCCTTCCGAAGATTCGTTTTGGGATCAAGTTGCTGGTAATCCTGATAGACGCAGACCTGTGAGGGATTTGAGGTGCTGCCACACCGATTCGGCACACCTCCTCCGTCCGTAGTCGAGAAAGTATATCCCCACCAATTAACAACTTGGTTCGCCGGACAAAAACTTTTAGGCAGACTTCCTCCCTGTCCTCCGCTTCCGCAAAAACCAGCTGTGGCCCATGGACCTTGGCAGGTATCGGTCGTCCCATCAACGTTCAGTTCGCACCTGAAGTCATAGAGCCAGGCCTCGCTGTCATCCGAACCATACCCGTATCCCGTCAGCACATTCATGTTGCCGCTTGCCGGATCGAATACCGGTGCCGGCCCGGGAAAGGCACTGGTCGCGTGCGCAATATTCTCCGCGCCAACAAACATTGCCAACGAAAAAAGAAGAAAGCTCGCTTCCTTGAAAAGAACGACGTACGCGCTTCTCTTTTTTTCTGAAAACTTGTCTCTCATATCATCTTATTCATCGTTGTTCAATGGTCTGTCTGCCATTTTGCCTATACGAGACCTGGATACCAACTTCTCCCGTAGGAATTTGCACCATCGCGATGCGCACGCCGTCCTCTCCCTTTACCGCATCAAGCCTCCCCTCGTTGGCATCGGCCTGGGTCATGGCATTCTGGATGAACTCCCAGCCCCGTTTTGCGAAATAGTCAGAAAAATATTCTTTATGCTCCTCCAAAGATCGTTTCGAAACATATTCAACTAAAAGATAGGCGTACTGCTCTCCCGGATGTTCCTGTCTCCAGCTTTGTTTAAAAATAATATCTCTTTCGATAATAAGGTCTTGCGGAAATCCGTGGGGAAGCGCTCCGGGCTTGGAAAAAACGGGCGGCAGTTCAATCGGCATGCCGGGTGCGGGAATTTGCGAGATCTGCGGCCCGTAATTACGCCCGGGATCGCTGACAAGATATGTAACAGGACTGTTTATGGAAAAAAATCGTTGCAGCACCCCGTATCTCCAAATGACGAGTGCCATGATAAACGAAGCGATGATTATTGAAATCAAAAGAATTTTTTTTGATCGAGATGCCATGGCTATAATTTTACACTAACCTCGGGATTCAAAAAAGCTTTAAAATTCTCCGCCATTCCCAAAATAAGGACGGCTCGGGCGTTAAACACACATGCGCAAAGTACGTTCACAAAGCTGTGCCACCGCCGCACGAGCCATCGCATTGTATGCTCATATTCTCAATACAAATGTTCGTATTGCATGCGCTGCCCTTGTTTGGGACACAACAGGTAGTATTGTCTGGCTGGCAGACGGCCTGCACCCCGGTGCAGGTATTATTGCACGTCCCGCCGCATCCATTATCTCCTCCACATTTTACCGGCGGACCGGAGCAATTGGGAACACATGCGGCATCGGCAGGGGCAAGGGTAACAACGACGCCCGGCGAGACGCTGCTGTTCCCCGCCGCGTCATACGCTTTTGCCTGCAAGCGATAGGAACCGTCGTTAATGCTTGAAATATCCCAGTCAAACTCGAAAGATTTAAGATCGTCCCCTCGCCTGCCTGCTCCGATAAGCGCATCATTTGCGAGGAAATCAACCCTGACCGCCCCTACATTGTCGCTTGTTACCGCCCAGATAGCGAAATTGTCCTTGAGCGCCGTTACGGGGTTGGTTTGCTTGGGACTCGTGATATTCACCGTTGGCTTCTGTGTGTCGGCGCCGGGGAAAGGCGCTATGCCAACTTTGGCAAGGCGCTTTTGCAACAATACCCTGCTTAAAGCGTTGTACCCGAAAGGGTCGGAAAGCGAACGCATGAGAGAGCTTGGAGACGATCGGTAATAAACCGTTTTGCCCGCGCATCCGGCGATACAGGCTGTAATATTATATGTGGCGTTATCCCAAAGCGGGCAGGTTTGCGACCCATCGCAGTTTCTTCCCGAAAAGTATGGCGTTGGCTTGTTGTGGTATTCGTCAAGCAGACTGCCGAAGGAGTGGCTGAACTCATGTACCGCGGTTCTGGCTACAAAATTCCTTTTCCCCCCAACCGTTGTAACAAATGCCTGTCCTCCAACGCCAAGGTCCATCTCATTATGGTTTCGATCGTAAGACGATATGCTGGTATCGAAATACGCGCAGCCGGTAGGAGCATCCAACGTACCCGAGCGAACAAATGTTAAGACCGTATCGTACGGCCCTTGAGAATTCGTAAGGGCTGTTACGGCGCTTTGATTGCAGGAATAGGCGGGAGCGCATTCGTTCTGGGAACAGTTAAGACGCGTATCGGAAAGCGGGAGAAAGCCGACCGGTTCAATGCTGATGGCCGAAGCGAATGCGGCATATGGCTCAAGAGAAAGGAGAAGATCCCTGAACGCCTGCCAGTCTCCGTCAAACTCCTCCTGGCTCGGATAATTCACGCCGAGCACCGCAATACGCAGCATTCCGCCTGCCGCGCGCGCGGTATTCGGAGCGAACTTGAACGTCATTTCGGATGCGATGCCGGAGGAACCGTGCCGAAGCGCGAATTTTCTGTGTGATTCTTGGATCGCACTTGCAACAGTCTGTTGGGTAATGAAATTTCCAATCGCATCGGTAATGACAAGCGTTTTGGCTCCGGTAATTGCCGGCAAAACCATGCCGGCGTTCAATGATCCGATATCCCCCCCGACAAGCTGCGCGGGGTCAATATTGCCAGATGCATCCAGGACCTCTCCGATCACGGTATTGGGAGCATTGAACGGATGCACAAAAAGCGTCTCACCGTTCACATCCAGAAGTTTTGCGATATATTCTCCACTGTCGAGCGTCGGTGGCGTATAAAATCCGTCGAATGGCGCTCCGGCTGCAGAAATAACGCTCCCTTCGCCATCGCCGGAGATGTTCATGTCAACAAAGATCATTGGCGCAGATGCCGGACCGCCTTCTTCTCCGTTACTACCGGTAACTCCGGCCGGGCTTCCCGTGCCGACGAAAGTGCCTACTACCTGCACAAAGACCCTTGCGAGAATAAGTATGGTAAACCCTATGACGGCCCACAGCAGGATTTCCTTCGCTTTTCGATATCGTTCTTCGTTGCCAAATGAGAGCATCATGCGCACACCGGCATACACAATAAGAAAGGCCGCTGCAATGATGCCGATAAAGACGAGAAAATTAACAAGATTGGTGATAAGTTCTTTAACAGATCTTGCATTCAAAAAATTCGGTATGGACGCACTGCCGAAAACCACTTGCGCATGCGCTAGCGCCGGTACGGCAAGTGCCAAAACTATAAGAACCAAAAAAACCAAAGAGATTTTTTTCATATTTTTCCGCATCAATTTATGCTTCTTGTTCCCCGGAGCACAGAGGCCCGCTCAAGACGCCGCAGCGCAACGGCATATGCCGCGTATTTCAATGATGTACGGGAAGATTTTTTTTCCTGAAGCACCGCTTTTAGCCCTTCCGTCATAAGTTTGCGGAGTTTTTCGTGCACTTCTTGCTTCTCCCAGTAATACCCCGTGCGGTTCTGCACCCATTCCAGGTAACTTACGGCGACTCCGCCGCTATTTGCAAGAATGTCGGGGATTACGGAAATGCGGCGTTTTTCCAGCAATGCATCCGCCTCCGGAGTTGTCGGGCCGTTAGCAAGCTCCAGGATCAGCTTTGCTTTGACGCGTTTGGCGTTTTCTTTTGTCAGCTGGCTCTCAAGAGCCGCTGGAACCAGAACGTCAACCGGAAGCTCGAGAAGTTCGGCGTTGGTCAAGTTATATTTCGGCAATTTTTTTCCATTCTTCTTTAAAGAAAGAAGTTTTTTTACGGCAAGCCCCTGCGCGTTAAACCAGGCGCCTTTTGAATCGGATATCGCAACGATCGTATGTCCCCGCTCCTGAAGTAGCTGCGCCGCAATTCCTCCGACGTTCCCCATGCCTTGTATGGCAATGGCAAGTTTTGAATTTTGAATTTTGAATTTTGCTTGAGGTACTCCTCAAGTGTATAGATGCCGCCGAGCGCCGTCGCCTCTTCCCGGCCCTGGGAACCGCCAAGCTCCGCGGGCTTTCCCGTAAATGCTCCCCATGCGGATACGCCCATAAGGCGCGAGTACTCGTCGGCCATCCACGCCATGATGCGCGCATCGCTCCCTACGTCCGGCGCGGGTACATCTATATCCGGACCAATGCTGCGCCAGAAGGCCCTTACCCATGCGCGCGAGAGTCTTTCCAGCTCCTTGGGCGAAAGTGCTTTTGGGTCAACGCCGATGCCACCTTTGCCGCCGCCCATGGGGATGCCTATAACGGCACATTTAAGCGTCATGCCAAGCGCCAATCCCTTTACCTCTTCCGAATCGACATCTGGATGAAACCGGATACCGCCTTTGTAAGGACCGCGGAGATTATTGTGCTGTATCCGATATGCGTCAAAAACCGCGGGCTTGCCATTGTCTAGCTTGATGTGCAACTTCTTGCGCAAAATCCTATCCGGGTTTTTGAGAACGTTAAGAACAGAAGGCTTAATATGCGCCTTCTTTCCGGCCCGCCACAGACCGCGCATCATGTTTTCGAAAAGTGAAGCGCTCATTTAAATTATGCCTCGATTATTAACTTCCGCGGAGCTCCGGAGCGCAACATCCAATGCAGCGGCACAACAAGAACATGAGATTATTTTTGAGACATCAGCCACTGGTGAGCTGCCAGCGTTGCCTTCGCCGCCTCCCCAGAGGCAATGATCGCCTGTTTGTAGGGAATGTCGGTAACATCGCCGGCCGCGAAGATCCCCGGATGCGATGTCATATTGGTTTTGGAGTCTACCACAATTTCTCCGAACCGATTAACTTCCACGAGGTCCTTCACCAAAGCGGAGTTCGGAGAAAATCCGACAGCAATAAAAACTCCGTCAAGGGCAAGTTCAAAAACTTCCTCACTCTTTGCGTCTTTGTAGCGCAGTCCCGTGACCCATCCGTCTTTTCCGAGAATTTCTGTGGTGATGGCGTTATAAATAACCGTGATCTGCTCTCCGGCGGCTTTTATATTCTCTTTCGTCACTTCGTCGGCTTTCAGCGTTTCTCCCCGGTGCAAGAGATACACCTTCGTCGCGTATTTCGTAAGAAGTAAGGCGGCTTCCGTTCCCGTATTTCCTCCCCCGATAACCGCAGTGCGTTTCCCAACAAAAAGAGGCGCGTCGCACGTCGCGCAATACGTTACGCCCTTATTCGTATGCATCTGCTCTCCGGGAACTTGCAAGAACTTCGGTTTGCCCCCGGTAGCGACCAGAATGGCCCGCGTTTCTATCACCTCCCCTTTCGCGCTCACTGCCTGGAATATCTCGCGCCCCTCTTCTCTGCGGCTGATAATTTTCTCGACCAGCCACGGCTCCTTCAAATCAACCTCCAGTCCGGAAACCTGCTGTTTCATGTTTTGCACCAATTTGTATCCATCAACATCAATGTACCCGGGATAATTATGAAACTCGGGCTGCAGCGCCGCCTGTCCCCCTATCTCGCCTGCCGTCATCGCCACTTTCATTTTTTTTCTTCCGGCATAGATACCCGCGGTCATCGCCGCAGCTCCGCCGCCCACGATTACCAAGTCATAGACCATGAAATAAGATTAGCTTACCAGCTTGTTAGCTTATTAGCCCAAAAAGTTCGAAATTTCCTAGAAAGCTAGTCAGCTAGAAAGCTAGTCAGCTAGAAAGCTAAAAGCTCTCAAATAGCATTGCCGCTCCCAGCGCTCCGGCATCATCAATATTTTTTGCTGGCATGATGGGAAGGCGTTTTGCGCGCCCAGATATGATGTGCGCAAACGCCACCTTCCGCGCGACACGAAGAAAAAGTTTATGTGCATTTGCTATGCCTCCCCCAAGTACTACTGCGTCAGGGTCCAGAGTATTGGCGATATTCGCAATACCAATTCCAAGATTATAGCCAAAATCCTCGTAAATCTTTTTTGCCTTGCGGTTTCCGGAAAAAGCCGACTCTCCCAGCTCCTTCGGTTCTTTCCCTCCGACCCGCATGATAAACTTACGCGACGCATACATCTCGAGACACCCTCTCTGACCGCACACGCATCGCTCTCCCTTTGGCATTATAACGGTATGTCCGATCTCTCCGGCCATATCATGGGCTCCCGCCCAGATCTTTTTACCGACCAGAACTCCCCCTCCCAGACCCGTACCAATGGTCAGCCCAACAATAATCGGTGCACCCAGACGGCCCCTCGAACGAACCGGAAAAGACGCCTTGGCCCCTTTTACAAAACATCTCGCATCGTTCTCGAGCCTTATGGGAATATGTGAACGACGTTGAAGCCATGAGGAAAGACCCAGGCCTCTTAGTGCCGGGAAATTCGGAGCGGAAAGAAGCGTTCCTCTTTTTTCGTCAAGGTCGGAAGGGACCCCAATGCCGATCCCGTCTATTTTTTCTCCCACGGCAAATTGTTGCAGAGTCTCCACAGTTCGCAAAATTACCTCAAGCACCGCTTCACGCGTCCTTTTTTTGTGCAGAACATGCACGCGCTCAATAATACGGCCTCCTTTCATCAGGATGCCGTGTATTTTCGTTCCTCCGATATCAATACCGATAATGTAGGCCACGATCAGACGTAATCACGCATTGCGGACTTCGGATTGAGATAATCCGTGATCCGTAATCCGTGATTCGCTCAATTTTTTATTCCTAAAAGCTCCATAAGGCGCGCCTTATCAAATCCCACGATAAGTTGGCCGTCTACATCAATGACCGGCACGCCCATCTGTCCCGAGCGCTGGATCATTTCGTCCCGGTAAGAAGCGTCTTGGGCTACGTTGTGATCCGTGTAGAGAATCTTATGCTGATCAAAAAATTCCTTTGCCATGCGGCAATAGACGCAGGTGGGCGTTGAATAGATATTTATTGTTGGCATACGGTAATGGGTTAACAAGCTAATGAGTTGGCGAGTTCGCAACCCGCTAACCCGTTAACTGGATAATCATGATTAAAAAACTACACGAGCAACGAATGTATATAACGTTTAAGCTGTTCTTTCTCCGGCACCATCCCCTGACTATACACCTTCCCATCAATTTCGAGAATGGGAGGACGGGAAGCTCCTTTGCATAGAGGGAAAAACCACCAGAATATCCACGAGCGAACGCGAAATCTGACCGCCCGCTCCACCCCAAGCTCGCGTATGATCCCCGCCACAAGATCGGCAAGGACGTCCTCTCTGTCCGCGCGGCGGTATACAATAATAGAAAGCGTACGGCGAGCCGGCCAGGTTTTTTCTATCATGCGGGCAACCGGCTCCATGACGTGGCCTGAGGAGCCGACTACCGCACTTGTCGTTGATTGCAGTGATGCCTCATTCGTTGTGGGCATAGCGCTCTTTAATTTCCTTCACTTCATTTTCAACTTCCTCCAGCCTCTCTTTGCACGAATGCACCAATTGCAGCCCCTCCGCGTATTTTTTCATCGCCTCTTCAACGTCGGCCTCATCGCCTTCAAGTTCCAAGACAATACGCTCGAGCCGTTCGAACGCTTCTTTGAATTTCATTGGCTTACTTTTTGGAGTTGTTGATCTTTTTATCGGCATATATTTAATCCCTTGAAAACACCAAAATAGCGAATGCACCGTATGCAAGAGAAAATCCGTTAAGTACGAGGGAGGCGATGCCGAGTCCTTCGGCGCGGCCAATTCTTTTTATGCGCAATAACGTCAGCACAAGACTTAGCGCAATCGGCGCGAAAAATAGCACCGCCGAGAGTGTAGTTGCCTCAACCGCATTGGCGGCCTGGGACGGAGGAGTTCCTTGGCTCTGTACGGGAATCATGCCCGCGCCATACAAGAGATGGGTTATTATACTCATCGCCGAGAGCACCGAGGACCAAAGCGAAAGGGAAAATGAAAGATAGGGCATGATATAAAAATCCTAATATTCCTTTTGTAGAACCTGCTATTCTTTCACTATGGATACGAACTTCCCTTTCGCAAGGAGCGTCTCGACCTCTTCATGCGCACTAAGCTCTAAAGCATCTTTTATCACTCTACCATTTTTCCTGGTGATGGAGTAGCCCCGGGCTAAAATTCCGCGGGGATTGAGCGTTTTGAGCAGATCGGAAATGCGCCGTATTTCCTGACGATACTTTTCCATGCGCCCCGAAAAAGCGGTCTGCAATCTTGAAGAAAGCATTCTTCCTTTTTCTATCTTTTCAAGAAGCGGCCGCGCAAGCCGCCTCATCGCCTCCCCAAGGCGTTCGGATGCCAAACGTGCGTGCCGTTGTATTAAGCTTCCGAGTTCGACTTCCCACGTATCCAATTCGAATTGAACTCCCTCGCGAGAAGGTGTTACAACCTCGGCGGCATTTGAGGGCGTAGACGCCCGCAGATCGCAAGCAAGATCCGCCAAAGTAATGTCCCGCTCGTGCCCGACGCCAACCACCACCGGGATTTTTGAAGCGAAGATCGCCCGCGCAACGCTCTCGGTGTTAAATGCCGCAAGGTCCTCTAGCGACCCTCCCCCGCGTACCACAACCAAAACATCGGGTACGGGCATGTGATCGTTAAAATACTGTACCGCACGGACAACCTCTTCCTCGGCTTTAGCACCCTGCACATGCACGTTCATGAACGATATTTCAATGCCGCCCCAGCGGTTGTTGAGAATTCTCAGAAAATCAGAATACGCCGCCGCCTCACGCGAGGTGATAAGTCCGATCCGCTCCGGAAAGCGAGGCAGGGTTTTTTTACGCTCGGGCAAAAATAACCCCTCCGCTTCAAGCTTCCGCCGCATAATTTCAAAAGCGCGCTTAAGCGCCCCTTCACCGACCGGCTCAATGGATTTTACGCGGAACGTGTATTTTCCGTAGGGAACATAGAGACCCGGAGAACCGGTTACGAGAACTTCCATGCCGTCTTCCAATTCCGTACGCAACTGGAATGCCATGATAAAACAATTCATGCGCGCCGCCTCATCCTTGAGATCGAAGTAGATGAACTTTCCGTTCTGCGAGCGTTTGAAGTCGCAAACCTCTCCCCGAACTCGCACCATCACTTCAGAAAGTTCCGCATTCACAAAGTTGCTAAGCTCGGCTACCGTATAGATTTTTTGATCATCAAGCAGCATAAGATTCCTAAAAACATCATACCATATTTGGGAACTTGACCCCCACACCTTTAGTGCGTTGACGGCGCAAAGCGCCGCGAACAGCATCTAAAGCAGGAGAAGAATTTTCTTGGAAATACACTTCTTGCTATATGCCCACGCGTACCATATACGCACTAAAGGTGAGGGGGTTGACAAAATTTAAAGAGATAGTATAATGGACATCGTGAGGCTGAGTTCTTTTATGCCCCGACTAAAAGCGGCTGATTCGAGGAAGTATTGGCCTCCCCAATTTTTGTGAGGGGGGATAACGCTGAATTCCAGCTCCGGAACTGGGAACGCCGTGAAATCCAGTATAACCTCGCTTGATGATTGCGCGCATGCCGCCTCCTGTGGGGGCCATCACAAGGGGAAGAATCGCCCACCATCTCTTTTTTTTACAGAGGGCGCTATCCCCGGTAAATTCGCGGAGAGTATCCCGTTTATCCTTTTGTCATTTGGAGTGCTACTCCCGACTCGGCCTTTTTGAAGCGCCCGACGGGACGGGGAAAGAAACCCCCGTCCTCCGGGCCAAACCCCGCCTTGCGGCGGATTGTTGGGTAAAAAACCCGGCGTGGTCTTCATGACACGCCGGGTATAAATTTTTTTACGCAAAAAAGGCCTGGAGACAATCCGGGCTTTTTAAAAAAACTCTCGTGCCGACCCTATTTCTTGGACACAATCACCACTTTACCGCCTATCAGGTCGGCCTCTACCGTGTCCCCTTCCTTCACTTTGCCTTCTATGATCTCGCGCGCCATGGGGTCCATAATGACCGTTTGCATAACGCGCTTTAACGGACGCGCGCCATACGACGGATCATAGCCCATACCCGCAAGAAATTTCCTTGCTGCCGTGGAAACTTCGAGTTTTACCTGTTTATCCTGTAGACGCTCGTTAAGCCTTTTCACCTGCACGTCCACGATCTTCTCTATCACGCGGGGTGTGAGGTTGTTGAATATCACGACTTCATCGATGCGATTTAAAAACTCCGGGCGGAAATGCTTTGTAAGTTCCCGTCCGACCTCCTCCTTGATCTCGTCTTTGGCAACACCCTCCATGAAAAGATTTTGCGCAAGGTTTGAGGTCATGATAATAATGGTATTTTTGAAATTCACCGCTCTGCCTTTGGCATCGGTGAGTTTTCCGTTGTCGAGCACCTGCAGGAGAATGTTAAAAATTTCCGGGTGCGCTTTCTCGATCTCATCAAATAGTACTACGCTGTAGGGCCTGCGGCGCACCGCTTCGGTCAATTGTCCCCCTTCCTCAAATCCGACGTAGCCCGGAGGAGAGCCGATGAGGCGCGATACGGCATGCTGTTCCATATATTCGGACATATCAAGCCGTATTAAAGCTTTTTCATCATTGAATAAGAACTCCGCCAGGGCACGAGCAAGCTCGGTCTTTCCCACGCCGGTAGGCCCCAGGAAAATAAACGATGCGGTCGGCCGCGTGGCCTCGGCAAGGCCCGCCCGGCTTCTGCGAATGGCGTCCGCGATGCTCCGCACCGCATCATCCTGTCCGATAACGCGTTTCCCAAGGATCTCTTCCATGAGCGAGAGTTTCATGGATTCGGTTTCTCGGAGTTTGGTGACCGGGATCCCGGTCCATTGCGCCACCACGCGGGCAATATCCTCCTCATCGACCTCTTCTTTCAAAAAGCGGTGTTTTTTTTCAAGATCAAAAAGTTTTTTATCGAGGTCTTTTAGCTTATTTTCGACATTGGGCAGGCGGCCATAGCGGATCTCCGCAACCTTCTCCAGGTTCCCTTCCCGCTCATGACGTTCGGCTTCGGCACGAAGCCTTTCGCGTTCCTCCTTGGCTTTCCGGATCTCGGCTATCATATTCTTTTCCTTATGCCACTGCGCTTCAAGGATTTTGACCTTCTCTCTCGTATCGGCAATTTCCTTCTCGACTTTCTCAAGCCGTTCCTGTATGCGTTTGTCTTTTTTCCGTCCAAGAAGTTTTTGCTCGTTTTTTAACGCCTCGCGCTCGATCTCAAGCGTCGTAATGCGCCGAGAAGCCGTATCGAGTTCCTGCGGCATTGAGTCAATTTCCAGCCGAATGAATGAAGCAGCCTCATCCATCAAATCAACGGCTTTATCTGGAAGGAATCGTTCGGCTATGTAGCGGTGCGAGAGTTCCGAGGCCGCGATAAGCGCCCGGTCGGTAATACGCACGCCATGATGCACCTCGTAGCGTTCCTTGAGTCCCCGCAAGATCGCTATCGTATCTTCCACCGAAGGCTCTTTAACCAAAACCGGCTGGAAGCGTCGCTCCAGCGCCGCGTCTTTTTCAATATGGCGCTGGTATTCTTTGATGGTGGTTGCCCCGATGGCATGCAGTTCCCCGCGTGCAAGCGCCGGCTTAAGGAGATTTGAAGCGTCAATGGAGCCTTCGGCTGCGCCTGCGCCGATAAGCATGTGCAATTCATCTATAAAAAGGATGATCTTCCCTTCATTGGCCGTGACCTCCTTCACCACGGCTTTCAGCCGCTCTTCGAATTCCCCGCGGAACTTCGTGCCGGCAACCAGACTTCCCAGATCAAGCGCAACAAGCTCTTTGCGCTTCAAGCTCTCGGGAACATCGCCCGCGACAATACGTTGCGCCAGACCTTCCACAATTGCGGTTTTTCCGACGCCCGCCTCTCCGATAAGCACGGGATTATTTTTCGTACGGCGTGCCAACACCTGCATGACGCGGCGAATCTCTCCGTCTCTCCCGATAACCGGATCCAACTTCCCTTCCCGCGCGAGCTTTGTAAGATTCCGCGCATACTTCTCCAGTATCTGATATTTTGATTCCGGTTCATGCGATTCCACGCGCTGCGACCCCCGAAGGGATTTAAGCGCCTTAAGGGTCGCTTCCTCCGAAACATTGGCTTCTTCAAGAACCTTCAGGGCAAGGGATTTCTGGCGCAGGAGACCAAGGAGCAGATGCTCGGTAGAAACGTAATCGTCGTGCATTGTCTGTCGCGCACGATCGGCTTCGGCAAATACACCGGCAAGTTCCTGGGTCAGATACATCTGATTGCCGGCGTTCTCCTGAACATTGCGTGTCCGCGGAAGCTGGGATAGCGCTTCATCGGTACGGGCAAGTATCATTTTTGCGTCAATGCCTATTTTAGAAAATATCTGCGGAATAAAACCATCGGCGTCCGAAGCCAATGAAAAAAGAAGGTGCAGGGCGTCAATGCTCTGCTGCCCCCGGGCGCGCGCAACATGCGCGGCTTGTTCAACCGCCTGCTGGGCTTTGTTCGTGAAACTGTTCGGGTCCATGACGGGCATATACTGAAAATTTCTAATGTCTAATGCCTAAATAGAGCTTGGGATGGATTTTTTTAATAATCTGCTTTGTTGGTATTTCGGAAAAAATGCTTGGTTGGTAAGTATGATGTAAAATAATGGCTCAATAATGGGTTTTTTTAATGCCATTATATCGAATTTTTGAAAAATTCGATATAATTCCGGCGCTCCAAGAAAGCGTAAGCAAGCTTCCGCCTTGCTTCTCGCTTGGAATTATAGCATATCCTTTAGTACTTGACAAGAGCATAAGATAATTATACAATTTATATTCGTAGCTTTTTTACAATCTCGTGCTAACTCGTACTGACAAAGACCATGGGCGGCCTTGCCCTACAAAGCCTCTTATTCGAGGAAGTGCACGCAGTGCGCGCAAGTAGACAAGGCGGTCGCTTTCGCGATCTATGTCTGCCTGTGGGAGAAAAGAATGCAATTACCAATTCTGGAATCGCGCGGTAAGATCATCGAAACAGTTTTCCAAAACCAGGTCACCATCGTTGTCGGCGAAACCGGGAGCGGCAAGACGACGCAGATCCCGCAGTATTTGTACCACGCGGGGTTTGCCAAAGATGGCATCATCGGCATTACGGAACCGCGGCGCATCGCTGCGATCTCCACCGCCGAGTTTGTTGCCAAGCAACTCAAAATGCCGCTTGGCGGTCTTGTCGGATACCAAGTCCGTTTCGACGACACGTCCTGCGACGGCACCCAGCTCAAGTTTATGACTGACGGAATTCTCCTTCGGGAATTCCAGTCGGACCCGGACTTGAGAAAGTATGCCATCATTGTTGTGGATGAGGCTCACGAGCGGAGCCAGAACATCGATTTTGCTCTCGGCCTCTTGAAAAATCTTCTGAAGCGGAGAAAAGACCTGAAGGTCGTTGTGGCTTCTGCCACGATCGACGAAGGTAAGTTCTCGCGCTACTTCGACAACGCTCCCGTCATCAACGTTTCCGGCCGGATGTTTCCCGTAACCACCGCGTGGTCAGAGAAAAACATCCCGGAAGAAAAGATGGTGGATGCCGTTGTTGGAAAAGTAAGGGAGATCCACGAACAGGAAAGTCTTGGAGACATTCTGGTCTTCATGACCGGACAGGACACCATTCATGCGGTCATCGAAGGCTTGGAAGAGCTTCATCTTTCGGATCTCGTGACCATCCCCGTCTACGCCGCCCTCTCCCAAGAGGAGCAGCAGAAAATCTTTGCTGCCTACCCCGGGAAACGCAAGGTGGTGGTTGCGACGAACATCGCGGAGACATCGATAACCATCGATGGCATCGTATGTGTAGTCGACTCGGGACTCGTCAAACAGTCCAACTTTCACCCCGAAAGCGGCATCGAAAGCCTCGACGTCGTGGAACATTCACAAGCCGGATGCGAGCAGCGCAAAGGCAGAGCCGGAAGAACGCAGGCGGGTATCTGCTACCGTATGTACACCCAGGAAAACTTTCAGGCGCGGACAAAGTTTACCGAACCTGAAATCCGCAGAACCAGCCTTGCAAGCGTGGTTCTGGCCATGGAGGACATTGGCATCAAGGATATCCGGGAATTCGATTTCATTGATCCGCCGGAGAAAGAGGCCTTTTTTGAAGCGTACGAGACCTTAATTGCACTCGGAGCAATTCTCCGGGAGAAGAAAGGTCTTACCGAGACGGGAAAATCCATGGCGCGTCTTCCCCTGGAACCGCGCATTGCCCGCATGCTTCTTGAAGCGGCCAAGCACAACTGCGTCAAGGACGTCTCTACAATCGCGGCGTTTCTGTCGGTACGGAGCATCTTTGTCCGACCAAAGGAAAAGGAAGTTGAAGCCGATGCCGCGCATTACCGACTGAAGGTACCAAGTTCCGACGCACTCACGTTCCTGAAAGTCTGGCGAGCTTACGAGCAAGCTGGATTTTCCAGTTCCTGGTGCTTCGGTAACTTTCTGAACGCAAAAGCCTTGCAGGAGGTGGTGAAGATCCGAACCCAGCTTTTCGAGATCCTTTCCCGCGAGGGGATGGAACTTACGGAAAGCAAGGATCAGGACGCCATTGCCAAAGCGGTATCGGTAGGGTTGGCTTACAACCTTTTCGAACACCGGTCTCGGCAATGGTACAGAGGCGTGCTTCGTACAAACAGCGAGGTGGCAATTCATCCAAGCTCAGCCGTATTCGGCAACATGGGGCTGCATTGGGTGGTGGCTTGCGAAATCGTGCGCACAACTAAGGTTTGGGCACGAGGTTGCACGGCAGTGAAACCGGAGTGGCTGCCGGATATCGCACCCCCGCTTTACAAGTTCGGCGAACCTATACTCGATTCCTACACCTCTGGTGAGGATTGGGTGGTGGCGAAAAAGCCGGTTCTCTTTCGCGACCAGATCGTGGGATACGCGAAAAGCAAAATCACCATACCTGAAGCTGCTCGGATTCAGCAAGAACGGATACGGGAAGCTACTGCCAAGGGGATGATTGCCCTTACGTTCAAAAAGGCACCCGGCTTATTTGGCTCCCTCGACAACATGGTTGCCGAACTGAACGGCGTCTCTTACAAGACCTGGTCTCACTACGATGTTGAGGAAGAACAGACCTACTACTGTACTACCGAGGACTTTATCGGTAGAAAGTACGCGAGGACGGCGTTCAAGGTCTTCAATCTTCCTGAACACGAAGGAGAAAAAGCGACAGCTGCGAGTATACAACCAAGCGCTCTGGACAATCTTGCTAGACACTGGGGCGCGCGGTTGAAGTAAGTAAGCATCATCGGCTCGGAAAACATCCCGAGCCGATTATTTTTATTGGCACAGAGGGGCATACCCCGCACTAAAACTCGAATAACGTCCGCGAACAGATATTTATATGAGTCTCGGAATCCGCCTTCGGCTCTGGACATCACTTGCAAATGTCTGAAGAAAAGCTTAGTGCGGGGTTTCATTTTGTACCCCCGCCTTGGCGGGGAAAAAATATCAAAAAACACCTTAACTCAAGCGAGTTGGTGTTTTAGTGTTAAGATCGGACATCCCAGGAGTCGTTACGCGCGAAGCCGAAAACTTCGAGTTTCCGCAATACGCTCTCTATGGAGGATGACGGCGTTGAGGCGCCGGCAGTGACAAAGATGTGCTCCGCCCCGTCAAGATCTTCTTTCAGAAGTTCTTCATCGCGCAGAATAAAAAGCGTATGCCTTTGCAGTTCATTCGAGGAAATTTCCGCAAGATGCGTCGAGTTTGCGCTTCGCGGGTCTCCTATCACGATGACCGCGTCAAACGCTCTTCCCCGTTCGCGGAGCTCTGCTTGTTTTTTTGAGATATCGTCGCACATGGTTGGAATGTATCTCACATTCACAAACCGTGCGTGGAGCGCTTCAAGGATACGGTCAATTTCTTTGGCATTGAACGTCGTCTGGTTTACTACGCCTATCGGTTCGCGTGCTTCATATGGAAGAGATGTAACTTCATCCGGAAACTGAACAACATGTACCTCGCCCTCAAGAACGCCGATAACTCCGGCAACCTCCGGATGATGGCGCGAACGGATGCCGATAAGCACCATCTTCCTTCCCTCATTCTTGAGCTCAAGCGCCATCGCATGAAGATTTTTAACGATAGGGCAGGTCATATCAATAACCTGTTTATCGCCGAGTAGATCCCTGGCCTGCTCAATATCTTTCGGATTGCGGCCGTGCGCAGTAATAAAAAGCGTGCTTCCCTTCGCTTCTTCCATATGTTCTGTCACGCGTATGCCCTTTTGCTCAAGGTCTTCGACGGCAACCGCGTTATGCACAAGGTTCCCAAGAACAAAAAAGTTCTGGCCGTCTTTTCCCCGTATGTCTTTGGCTCCTCTTGCGCCATCTATGGCGCGCTCAACCCCCCAGCAAAACCCCGCGGTCCGGGCAAGCGTAACAGTACGCAATAAGTGGGTCATCAGCGCCTCCTCTCAACCACAATACTTATCTCTCTTCCGGGATGATGGGGTGCCGCGTCAAAGTCCACGAAAAGCAGGACGGATTGGTACGTTCCCAGGTCCAGCAAATTTTTATGGACGTTCAAATGCAAAGAGCCGTCTTTCACTTCGCCGGGCACCGAGCAGGGAAAGGTTCTGGCCAAGAGATGGCTCAACGCATTGCGCGGCTCCGTGCCGCCAAGAGACTGTATCCGTTCTTCCCGATCATGAACGAAATTCCGACCCTCGCCCCATGCAAAAATTTTTCGCATGAAATCCAGAGCAAACTCCGGCAGATCATGCCGTACAAGGCCTTCTTCATTTTCCTGCACACAAAGCATCGGCAGAAAACCGGCCGTGGTGTGCTTCACTTGGATGTTAACAATGCCATTCTGGATTTCAAGATGCTTAATCACGCCGTTCAGATGAGGGGTCAGGTCAATGAATTTGATGTGCTCAAACTCCGTTGGTAAAAGTTCATGTAGCCCGACATTAAGCGTCATGTGGCCCGTTTCCCGCTTCTGGCGAGTCGGCATATCTTTTCCTCCTGTGATTTATGATGTAAATGTGCGTAAGGTATGAAAAGCTTATGATAAAAAATGCCGGAAGTCAACCCCGTTAGAGATCCGATACCTATTGCATTGGCACCCCCCCACCTCGGCTCTTAACAAAACTCTTGCTGGACAAAGAGGAGTTTTTTTGATATGAGGAACCCGAAAAGTTATGAGCGGAGCACCCTCCGCTCTTTTTCGTTGCCGTTGCGCGCTTGCAAAAAAAGGTGGCAGCGTGCTACAGTGTCCTTTCGGGCGCACAAATTCAAAAGGCTTGCCGTATGCGCCGCAGAAGGTCTTTTACAAATTCTTCCGGAGGAGACATTCAATGATAAGAGCAGTTTTCGGCTTGATCACAATGGTTTTGCTTGCCGCCTTTCTCTTTATATGGGGAATGTACGGTTTCGTTGCGCCACTACTCACCCACTCGGTCACATACGAAGATGGGGCTGTGTCTGAAATCAGGGCACCGGGGCCTTTCCTGCATGGCCGGATAAGCACCGTTCGGTACCAACGAACTCAATATACCGAAGAAGCTTCATTGTTTCTGATGCCATTGCCGTTTTCTGACCCAGGGTCCATTTCCGTCTTGGCAGAGTTTGAACCGGATGGTTCCAGTCAAATCAAGCGAGTGATCATCGGCGACCATGCCTACACGGAGCAAACGCTGCACAATCACCCCGATGTGCTCGAAAAAGCCACAAGGGTGCTCAAACTTGGTCGCGTGAAATATGCGGAAATTACATTAACTCCGGAACGCTGATACGTTCTTTTCTGGGCAACACTGCCCAGATTTTTTTAATTTCCAGATCCGCACACACGGGTAACATAAAGCGCCCCCAGTGGGGCGCTTTTCTTCTTCCGATAGCCAAAGGGATGCGAGAATCTGTTTCTAGGAAAGATGTTTGGAGACGAGTTTTGTCATCTCAAACATATCAACCGTCGCCTTTCCGCCGAATACTACCTTCAGAGCCGCATCAGCATTGATATTGCGTTTCTTGGCAGGGTCCTGGAGGTTTTTGCTTTTAATATACACCCAGAGCTTTTTAACAACTTCCGATCTGGGCATTGGCCCCTCGCCGACTACGACGGCCAACTCCTTACTGACACTCATCGGCTTCATGAACGCTGAATTTTTTTGCGCCATATATTGATATTACTTAATAATTATTAATTATCTGTGAGTTCATTATACCTGATTACACTTAAATTTACCATGGCACTTCGGTGGAAGAGAATTAGGCATGTTTGTACAACGCTGTGCTCCGGCGGCAGGATTCGAACCTGCGACCAAGGGATTACACGTGATCCTCTGCTTTCGTAGAGGCGCGGACTATATCTTCACCATGATCCGACTATAACCGGACTTTAGGTGCTCTGGTATCTAGTCTCTACGGCGCCCCACCTAAGTCTTGCTTTGCAAAATTGAGGCAGGTTCCCACGGTATTACCCGTTCTTGCGAACAAGGGCTTCACCGTTATCCCAGAGAGTTCATTCCTAAGTTTCCTTAGGAAGCTGCGTAAAGCTGGCTTCGATTTCTCGATGGCAATTCGCACACACCAATATACATTTATCTAGCTCCCGCTTAATAGCGTCCCATGAGCGCGTATAACCTTTGTCACCGATTGCAAACTCTTTAGAAGCTGGGTTGCGGTGATGTAGATCAAGTGCCCAGATGCATTTTTTATATCCGCATACTTGGCATTTTCCTCCTTTGTACTCCACCGCAAGCATCTTGAGTTTCCTTCTGCGCTTTGCAACCGCTTTCTTCAGGTATTCCGCACGATCACGGTATGTGCGTTTTTCGACCTTTGCCATATAAAGCCAGCCAATAGCCACAGTCCCCTGCGCTACCGCTGCGCTACGCCGGAGCATAGCGTTGTACATAATTTTTAACACCTAATATCCGCCCAATTTACGCAGACTTACGTGCTGGCGGATTTTTTCAATGGCCTTTGCTTCAATTTGCCGTATACGCTCTCTCGTTACGCCAAATTCTTTTCCAACCTCTTCCAGGGTGTGTGTGATGCCGTCTTCAAGCCCAAAGCGCATCTGCAGGATCTTTTGCTCTCTGGGCGTTAAATCCTTGACGATGATGTTGAGGTGATCTTTAAGAAGCTTCCGTGCCGCCTGTTGAACGGGTGAGGTCTCCTTTTCATCTTCAATAAACTCCACCAGCGTCGAATCCTCCTCTCCTTCTCCGACCGGCGCTTCCAAAGATACCACATCCTGGGAAATTTTTCTAATCTGGCGGATCTTTTCAAGCGCCATTCCCATCTCGCTCGATAATTCCTCGTCGAGCGGCTCTCTTCCCAGATCCTGCAGAAGCCGCCGTTTGACCTGCGTATATTTGGAAATGGTTTCTACCATGTGCACAGGGATGCGGATGGTGCGCGCCTGGTCGGCAAGGGCGCGGGTGATCGCCTGCCTTATCCACCAGGTGGCATACGTGGAAAACTTGTATCCGCGCCGGTAATCGAATTTTTCCACGGCCTTAAAAAGGCCAATATTGCCTTCCTGTATGAGGTCCAGGAGCGTAAGATTCTGGCTTCTTCCCACATAGCGCTTGGCGATGGATACCACCAGACGCAAATTTGCCTGGGTGAGTTTCTGCCGGGCCGCTTCTTCGTTTTTTTCAATGAGTTTTGCAAGCTCCACCTCTTCAGCTCCTTTCAGCAAGGGCACGCGCCCAATCTCCCGCAAATACATCTGCACGGAATCGTGCGCAGCTCCCTCCGCTTCCCCGGCGTCCCGTTTTTTTCCCTTCGGAACGGCACCTTCTTTGCCCTTCTTCGGCAATGTATCAAAAAATCCCCTTGTCTCCTTAATAACAATGTTCTGCGTCTCAAGTTCCCGATACAGTTTTTCAATATCCTCGACGTTTTCTTCGGCATTCGGCACGAAATGGAGGACTTCCAGTTCCGTAACAAATCCTCTCTCGCGGCCGCGGCGCAGCAACTCCTCAATATGCGTCCGGTCAAGGCTTATGCGTGCCTCGCGTTTTTTCGCGCTACGGCGTTTTTGAGAACGGCGCGTCGCATGCGCCTTTCGGCTCCGTATGATCTTTTTTTGCTTCTTTTTCATATGTTGTTGAAATTTTCGAAAGAGATTACCGGGGGGCGGCTATCATACTCTGTTTTTCGCGTTTTTGCAACTCGCCGGATACCCGGGTGAATTCTTCAAGGATCACGGAGCGCAGCGAGACATTCGCGGATTTGACCTCCTGGCCCAACGTTCTCAGGCGCTCACGAAGCTTGCGTAGCGAAAGTTCATGGATGAACGCCTCCATTTCTTTTACGGGATTGATCTTCGGAAGCGTCTCGGTATAACGGTCCGCCTTAAGCAAAAGTTGGTCCAGATGCATCTGGAATTCTTCCGAAACAACATCCGGCGCTTCCTTGGAAGAATCGGTTTGTATGCTGGGTATAATATGAAGGAAGAGCGAGCGCGTATGT
This sequence comes from bacterium, assembly GCA_030649025.1. NCBI lineage: Bacteria > bacterium. Next base: position 49,181 of record JAUSGO010000031.1, read on the forward strand.
TCCGAAGAAAAAAGGTCCTGCGTGAGGTGCTGGGCAAGAAGGCGGCCCGCATCGGGATACTTCACAAGGAACGCAATAAGAAATTCCTCTATGTCCGACCATCGGCTTCGGACAATTTGAGCAGGAACGGAAGAAGTTTGAGATGGCTCGCTTCGATGTTCTTGGGGAATCTTTTGCATCGCCTCGTGTAAAAAACGCTCTTCAACGCCGATGGATCCTGCCAGTTTTGCCAAATAATGGCCCTGCATGACGGGGTTGGGGAAAATGCGGATAAAAGGAAGAAGATCGTCGGTAATTCTGCGCTTGCCTTCCGGCGTTTTGGTATCGCTTACAAAAGAAGCTTTCTGCAGGTAATAATCCATTGCGGGCATTGCCTCTTCAACCGCACGAAGCCAGCTTGATGCATCCTGCAAAACCAGATCGGCAGGATCCTTTCCCCCTTCGATGCGGATAATGCAGACCGCGATATCGCAAGACAAAAGAAGCATGACGGAGCGCTTGGTTGCCAAGATCCCTGCTTCGTCGCTGTCGAAAGCCGTCGAAACATTTGAAGCGTACCGCTTAAGGAGTCTGGCGTGCTCCTGGGTAAGCGCGGTACCGGATGTCGCAACCGTGTGCAGGATGCCGGCCTGATGGGACAAGAGAAGATCGAACTGACCTTCCACAAGCACCGCATGGTCTTTTTCCCGGATAGCCTGTTTAGCCCTGTCCAGACCGTAAAGAAGCCTGCTTTTGCTATATATGAGTGTTTCCGGGGTATTTACATACTTTGCCGGCGTCATGGAAGACCCTGCCGGATGGCGAGACTCGTAGTGCCGTCCGGAAAACCCGACCGCATTTCCCTGAATATCAAAAAGCGGAAACATGATGCGGTTATGAAAACGGTCTCTCCAGTCTCCCCGTTCCGTCCGTATGGCAAGCCCCGCGTGTTCTATCTCCTCCGGCCGGAACCCTTTGAATTTAAGATGACGCAAAAGACCGTCCCATGAAGCGCTCGGCGCATATCCAAGCCTGAAGTTCTCGGAGGTATCGGTGGCTACTCCCCGACCTATAAGATATTCTCGTATCTCGCGCTCCGTCTCCTTAGCCAATGTTTCCTGGTAGAACGCAACGGCGGCTTTAAGAGTGTCGTACATGCGCGCGCGCTCGCTCCGCACCCGTGGATCCTCCTGCCTAAGGACAACGCCGGCTCGATCGGCCAAGATACGCAGAGCATCGGGGAATTCAACGCCGTCCATTTTCATCACGAACGAGAACATGTCTCCCCCGAGGCCGCATCCGAAGCAGTGCCATATCTGCTTGTCTTTCGAAACATAAAACGATGGGGTTTTTTCATGGTGAAAGGGGCAGAGCCCTTTTAGGTTTGCTCCGACCTGATTTAGTTTCATGTAGCCCCCGATGACATCGGCCACATCAAGGCGATTTTTTACTTCTTCGGATGGGGAAAGCATACTCGTGAGTAAAACTCAAAAGATAAAAGTCAAAACTACAACTTAAAAATCAAAATTTTCTTCCAGAAAATTCTTGTAATCAAAAAATTCTCATTTTACGTTCACTACCGGGCATACACAACGCTCACTTTCGTTTCATTTTGCGAAAGGGCAAAAAGAACCACATGGACCGATGCAAGCCCTTTGGTGCCCCGAAGCGTCGTATATCCTTCCCCGGATGTTCTGAAACCAAGCGTCCAGCCCTGTGTCCTAAAAACTTCAAGATAAAAAGTTTCCAGTTTTTCAAGCGGCAGGGAGGCGCGATATGCGACGCTTTGCTGGAGTGCTCCGGTAAAAGCGGTCGTCTCTTCCGCCGAAAACCCCCGCTGGGCTGAAGGCGCAATAAATATCCGGGGGAAGGCTTCGGGAAGGGTGCCAAGCCGAAGAATATCCTTTCCTGCTTTTGGCAGGGTAAAGCCCGATAAATCTGCCGGATCCGATTCCTTTCTGCTACCTATAAAATCCCTGTACAACCCAAAAAATATGGGGTGCGTGTAATATATAACACCCGTAAGTACAATGCCGCAAATAATGGGAATAGCGCTTCGACGCATAACTGAATTTGTTTTTCAACTTAACAGCTTCTAAGGAACTAATTGTCCGCACACATATACCTGAAATCCCAGGAACGTCATCATTGAGACAAAAACAGGCTTTGCAAGGAGCAGCACCAAAAGCCCCAAGACTCCCGCCCCAAGCGCCTGTTTGCCCTTTTGAACCCGCGCGGGATTTCCAAGCGAAAGGAAAAGGGAGAATCCCGCAAGCACGATAAGAATGGCAAATGAGGGAATACCGTACCGGACGAGCACCTTATACACTTCGCAGAGCGAGTAATCGGGAACGCCGCTGACGGGAGGCGCTGTGGGTCCCACAATATCTTCCACCGTAAGCGTGCAGGAAGCCGTATTGGCTTTCTGGGGACTGGAACTGTCCGTAACATCAACCGTTGCGTTGTAAATACCGGGATCCGGAAATGTTTGGTTAAAGGCGCATGTGCTTTTGCCGTCAATGAGGGGGCTGTCCGAATGCCATGCGCACGAATAAGGCTCCGTGCCGTTTGAAACGTTAATGCTGAAATCTGCCGTTCCGTCTTCGCTGATAAGGCTTGGAGACATGCGGCATGAGGCATCAAGTATTGATACGCATCTGCCTTCTGCCGTGCATACCTCGCCCTCTCCAGAACAGGTGCCGCAATCCAGGCATCCGGTCTGGTTATCCGGATTTGGATCGCCGGGAATACAGGCATCACAGCCGTTGGACCACGCACCGCACTGGGCTCCACCGCTAGCGACCGTGCTACAGGTCTTCGGAATACAAGGGATTTTGGTAAACTCTATAAGAAATTCTGTGGGACGCACCGCATCCAGAGTCCCATTAAGTAGTTCGGTGCACGGCTTCTCATCTGTGATATCAACGAGTCCGGGAGTGCCCGCAGAAGAGTTTGGATCAGTGGTTCCCCCCGGCGTAAAATTCGGGTCATAGGTTCCCCCCGGAGAATAGGTCGGATAATAGCCCCCTCCCTGCGCAAAACTTTGGTTTACGATTCCCGGCGCAAAGCCTTGAGCAATAGTATCTTGTCCCATATCAAAGCTCTGGTCGATAAGGCGCAATTTGCAGGTGTAATTGGCAAAAAGCGATTCGGTGCCCGGCGGCACGCTCAACGTGTAGGAACCAAGTTCCATCTTATCATCGTCAAAGGCCAAGGCGGGGGTTGTTGTTGCTGTACCCGGAGCTCCCGCGGTGCTCTCTTTGCGCTCATACGGCGAGGGGCCCTGGAGAATGAAGGGAAGCCCCAGCTCCGTATCCGGAGCCTCGGCCTTTACGGAACGCACGATGATGCGTCCCGTCACGTTGTAGGCAAGACATAATCCATCTATTCCCGCATCATCGTCAATTGAGAATTTAATTCCGTAAATGATCCGCCGGGAAGGAGGCAGATTGGGATCGGTAATATCCACTACCGGCGCGGAGTATTGGCACTCATTGTACCATCCGCTGTTGCTTCCCGATGCTTTACATCTATTACTCTCGCTCCGCGCATTCTTGTTGGGATCGGGCAGGTCGCTTACAAGCCGCACGGTTTTGAGATCCATGCCGCCTCTATAGTCACGTTCATCACAGGTACCGTTGTAATCAGCCGGGCTAAGATTATCCAATCCCCTGCCGCTCCAGCCAAGCAAGGGCCCTATAAGCGTGCCCGATGCCTTATCAACCTTCCGGAATATCTGAAAATAGCAGGGAAGTGTAGGAGACCCATCATCCATATCATCTATATCATAACCCCTGCCGCCGCTCGTGCGCGAAGGAGTGAAGCGCCATCCGACGGCATATTTGTCTCTTGGCACAAAAACTTCATAGTCCTTCCTGTCGGGCAAGTCTCCTGAATTGCACATTCTGGCATGTTGTGCTCCGAGTTGTCCCAATCCCGTAGGGTTATATTTTATCGCGCCACCGGGCTGCAATTCTCCTTCATAGACATTGGTCATGCATTCTTTATCGTCCGACCCGAAACCGAAGCCGACCATGGCGTATCCTTGTGGACCTACAGTAAGGGCGCCGGGTCCTTCAAGCGGCGTTCTATTATTTAAATACCAGCTGATGAGTTTGTAGGTAACGAATATGGTAGTAAGAACTATGCCTACAATCGGTATAACATTCGAGCTTAAAATACTGGAGCCTCCTCCGCCACCTAACGATACCTCTTTTATGGGTTCGAGAAGAATACTGACAGCATTCGCGTCTTGAACGGGATTGAGCGGATCTGCTCTTGCTTCTAGTGCAGTACTCCCTTCACAGACCGCGGCGATATCCTGGGCTAGAGCTTCCTTGGGTGCGTGCGCCAAAAGCACGCTTAAAAGAATTGCGCCGGCTATTAAAATTCTTTTATTGTAGAGCATACCAAGAAACATCATAACTCAATATACTATATCATCAACACGTCATGGACGTAAGCCGTAAGCCGATGAAATGCAGGAAGATAATGATAATGCTTTTTGCAAAAAGAAGTACAAGGAGCCCTATGACAGCTGCTTCAAGCGTGGTTTTTGCCGTGCGCCTTCTTGCCTCGTCCCCCTGCGAGGTCAAAAACCTTATGCCCGCAATGCCGATAATGATGACAACCACAATAAGTCCGAGGGTAACGAGCCAATTTGCCGCAGTACAAAAAATACTATAGAAAGAAAGAGATGGCAGAGGGTTTTTGGTGGTGAGGTCGTAGATCTCTTCTGCAAGAGCGCCCCTCGCCCTAAAAAAAACAATGCCGGCTAAAATAAAAAAGGCGGCAGGAAGCGTAGACAATTCGATATTAAACTTTTTAAAAGGATTCATGGGTGGATGCCGTATGCCCGGCGGAGGGTGCGGGGTTCGAACTCGCGGTTCCTGGATAGCTTTTCACTCATTGAAGACATTGTAGCTACCCGCGAAAAGCCAAGACTTTGGCTTTTCGCCCCTTGCGGGTCGCACGCTTTCTGTTGAAAAACCTAGCTGGCGGAGGCGAGAGGATTCGAACCTCTGATACCTTGCGGTATACTCGCTTTCCAAGCGAGCGCACTCGACCGCTATGCGACGCCTCCTTAATGTGAAAATAAGCGCACTAGTTCCTGGGTCGCCTCTCATCCATTAGAAACAAAGTAGCAACCCGCGGAATCTGAAAACCTTCAGATTCCGCCCATTATGAGAACCCTCCGTCCCCTCGTCTTACAACCATTACCCAAAAGACTTCCCCACTCTCCAAGGGGGTCCTTTGCTACTGCGGTGTCAGCTGGTACATCGCCCGAGAGCCGGGGTTCTGGCCGAATGCGATTGTGTAGCCTGCAAGCGCCTGCTGGCTGTTTCGCTCATCAATATCGAAAATGACTTCTCCTTTTTTTGTGGCACCGGCACCAACTCCATAATTCAGGAATTCGCTCGACCATCCCGCGGGCGGCATAATGGACCCATCGGGGGTGATGAGGCGCATATCGGCATTCGTGAAAGGACCCGAGGGCCCTTTTCCGACATTAAGGATCTCGAAGCTCACTACGACAAATTTTCTTCCCGGAGCAATCGGCTTTTGATCATTATAGGTATCGCGGTACTCTACCTTCAATACATCAAGCTTTAATTCCGCTCCTCCCGCAACGGTGTAGGCGACATTTTCGGGACCTTTCACGGGAGCGAATTTGTCTTTCTCCGGGCTTAGCCGATTGATGAGCCCCACCACCGCAAAACCGAGGCCAAGAATGATGACGGCAACCAAAATAATGCTTGCGACAGGGAAGATCTTGCTTTTTTGGAATTGCTTCCACATGTCCCCCAGCGAGGAACCGGGAGAGGACGGGGATGAAGACGGTAAAGGAGGACGAAAATTCTGTTGTGGAGGATTGATGTCCATATCCATTGAGATTAGTGAAATAAATTAGAGATTTAAATTTTTATTCCTCGTAATGCCGCAATACGCTCTTCGATGGGCGGATGCGTCATGAAAAGTTTTGCGAACCAGCTTACGCGCCCATCGCGCCCTGCCAAGGGAGAAGCGATATAGAGGTGCGCGGTGGCGTTGGACGCCATCTCGAGTTTCGGCGCGTAAGATATTTTTTCAAGCGCTCGCGCAAGTCCTTCCGGATACCGCGTGACCAAGGCTCCCGCAGCATCGGCCAAAAATTCCCTCCTGCGCGATACCGCAAACTGTATCATCTGTGCCGCAAGCGGGGCCAAAAGCGCAAAAAGAATTCCAAGCGCCAGGAAAATAATGCCGGCACTGCCCCCTCCTTCCCTGTCACGTCGTCCTCTTCCTCCAAAGAAAGAAAACCGGAAGAACCAATCGGCAAGCAGAACCACCAGTCCGGCCAATATCGCCACAACGGTAGACACAAGCGTGTCGCGATTGCCAATGTGACTCATCTCATGCGCCAACACGCCCTCAAGCTCGCTTTTTTCAAGCGTCCGCATAATACCTTCCGTCACCGCTACCACCCCATGCGCCGGATCTCGCCCAGTTGCAAAGGCGTTCAGAGCGTGGCTCGGGAGCATAAAGAGCCGTGGCATGGGAAGCCCCATCGTCAGGGCAAGATTTTCAACAATACGGTAAAACTCCGGGTTGTCCTTCTTTTCGATGGGACGCGCCTGATGAAGCGCTAAGACAATTCTATCAGACCACCAGTAAGATGCAATGCTCATCGCGGAACTGAACATGACCGCGAAAAATAATATTTCCGGGCTTCCGTACACCCGAGAGAACAGCCACCCGAGCATAATGACAAAACCAAAAAAAAGGCTTATGAGAAGCCAGGTTTTATGGATATTCGATTCGGCTTGTTGGTAAAGAGTCGGCATGCTTTTCTAAAGAAAACTTCCATACCTTCCGCCTAACGCCTTTTGTAATTCCACATCAAGCGTCTTCAGCATACCTCGGTATGACCTATCGATGACCGGCGTAACATTTCCCAGGAACTGCTTCAGTTCTTTCTCGTCCATGCCCCGGAATTGCCCATGTTCATTCAGATACCCGGCCGCCATAGCCCGTATTTTCTGAAATTCCTCATGAGGAACACCGCGATGCTTGCGGGAGACCGCACTTAGCACCTTCTCGAATTCTTCTTCCGAAACAACGCGAGACGGCGGATTGTTGAATAGACCCATAAGCGCTTCGCTTAAATTTAAAACTCAAAAGTCAAAAATCAAAATTTTGGAGTCTTGTGAAGGTTTTACGCGTAAAACCTTCATGCCTCAACAATTTTACATTTTGAGATTTACATTTTGCATTAGAATTTCACTTTCACCGGCTCTTTGGCTGCGGGATTATCAAGATCAAAAAATTCTTTTTTGGCAAACCCAAACCATCCGGCGACGATATTCGAAGGAAAGGATTCCACTTTGGTGTTCAGCTCCATGACCACGGAGTTAAAAAATCTCCGCGCGGCCTGGATCTTATCCTCCGTATCGGTCAGTTCGCGCTGCAACTCCAAAAAATTCTGATTGGCTTTCAGGTCCGGATAATTTTCGGAGACCGCAAAGAGGGTCTTTAGGGCTCCGGAGAGCATGTTCTCGGCCTGCAAGTGCTCTTTGTTTTGCGTACCGCCGCTCTGCATCGCCCGCGTCCGCGCTTCCGTCACTTTCTCAAAAACCCCCTTTTCGTGACCGGCGTATCCCTTCACCGTCTCCAATAAATTCGGGATAAGATCGTACCGGCGTTTTTGCTGTACTTCGATGTCGGACTCGGCTTCCTGTGTTCGCTGGCGCAAGCGAATAAAGCCGTTATACATGGCAATAAACCAAAGTAGGAGAACAACGATAAGCGCAATGAGTATGTACCAGATATTCATATATTTTTAACTATGTTAATGCTGTAAAATACCCCAACATCAGTATACCAAATGGAAGAAAGTCTAGCAAAAAAGCCTCAACAGAGGCGCACCTTGAGACTCCGGGCTAGATTTAAATGCTCTCCGGCTTTACCGCCCTATGGAACTTGCCCGGTGCTTCCTGCTTTTTGGTGATATAAAATAATGTCCTTGACGCGTTCAGGGTGCGGAATGGTTTTGAAGGTAAAGGCGGGGCCTTCGCCGGCGGTTCCCACGACCAGGTCTCCGAATTTCAATGTCGTAGCCAGGGCTCCTTTAATTTCTACCCGCACATCCTGTACGCGCGAAATGAGAAATTCCGATATTTCACGGTGAAAAATATCATGCTGATCGATCTTCACGATCCGTTCCGTGGTGATAATGGCAACATCGAACCAGTATTTAGACCATGAAAGAAAGGTAAAGGCCCAGACGGCATACAGCCAAAGCGCAGCCAGAAGCCACAGGATGTCTTGCGCCGCTCCTTCTAAAATCTGCGGAATTGATATGTTCAGAAGCAGCAAGGCTAGCGGCACGGCAAGCACCAGGATAAACGAAGTTCCTGCCGACCCCAAAAACACAATCCAGTGCGGCCGGGTTACCGCAATGATCGTTTCCTTTTCGTGTTGGCCGAGAAAATGCTTGAACAAATAAAATATTTTAACGGAAAATATTGTTCAGTTGGACCGTAAGATCATCCGCGATGCTTGAGGCGGCATCGTTCCATGAAACGCGCAGAAAGAGCAGTATAATGACGGCCACGAACACCGCATTGCCGCCGGTGAAAACGGCGATCATGCTGTGATGCACGCGATCATCTTCCACGATATATTTTTTTAAATACCAAAGAATAACCGCATTCCACGAGAGAATCGCAAGAAATGCGACAAGAAAAAAAACGACAATAATCATAGTTGCAGTCTTAGTGGCGCTTCATGCGCCGGGGTCTTCTTCCAGGAAACCGACGCCTCGCGGGCCTCGCCAAAACGATCTTCAAATAAAAGCTTTCCGTGCCGAGCCCCATATTCATACACCATGCGGGTAAGCTTCACGTCCTGCAGACAATACTCCGCAAGCTCTTTCAACTTTCCTTCTTTATAAAGCCGCAATGCTTTGAGGCCGTCTCCGGTCTTTCGTTCTCCCAGGGTTTTGGAAGCGATGCTGTCCAAACTTACGCGGTGACCAAGATTTTTTGCGACTTCTTCAAGAATATCCAGCGTCGGCAAAGCTTTGAGATTGATAGAGACGTGGGGCTGAAGCACCGCGTAATCAAAATTCTTTATGTTAAACCCGATGACGCGGTCTGCTCGCCGGAGCATTTCTTCAAGATCCTTAAGCTCATTTTCGAGAAATGACCTGTAGGCATCTTTTGCATAATCGTAGATACCCACCAAAGAGACTTCAAGCAAGTGAAAGTTGGTTCTTCCTCCCACGTCATCAAATGATTTTTTTGTCTCAAGATCCAGAACAAGTTCGGCCATGCCAATGTGATCTAAATTTTAAGCCGAGCTCGATGCGAGGCGTGAAAATTTAGCCATCACATTGAGCACCCCGCCCTCTAAGCGTTTAGAGGATGATTCTTTTTCTGAGAGCTCGCCACGCACTCCCATAGTGCTTCAGTTTTCTTTCGCGCTCTCGGGCCACTTTCTCTGCCTGATAGGCTTCATAGTATATGAGTTCGCAGGGCCACTCTTTCTGATGCTCCGCAAGACGCCTGGGCAAATTGTTTGTATACCCAATGTACCACTCACCCTTTTTGCGATGTAGCACGTACGTGTAGTGCATAGAGGGCGGGGTAAAGAGCTTGTTGCTGAAATTCGTTCGCGACAAGGCGCTCCGAATTTCAGACAAGCTTATACGTGCTTATCCGCAACCGAGGAGGCTGCATAGGATTCCGGCTTGATCTTGACCGCAAAGCCGTTGCCTAAAATCATGCCTACGACTTCTTTGATCATGTCTCGCGTAGCGCCGAACTGGCCAATATCCACATGCACTTCAAGCTGGCAGACGCCGCTTGTGAGATACCCGTTCAATGATTCTCCAACGCCCTGGGTAAGTTCTTGAGCCAAAGCCAGCGAAAGCGATGCTTCGTGATAGATGCGCTGCCGAAGCGAGGGCATACGATTCTGGCGCGTTCTTATCCAAAAATATCTGGCGCGCGCGCCAATGCGATGTACCACGATGACGCTTACAAAATCCGTCTCCTCGCGCGCTTCGGAGGAATCCGTTCCCACAATAAGTTTGTAGGCACGGGACGGTTCTTCCTCAATAAACTCCGACACCTCTCTAATAACGCCCGGAAACGCCAGCTCTCCTTTGGTGGGACTTGTGAACACTGAAAGATCGGAAAACATGGCATTAGTATAGTGGAATGGGGATGATTAGACAAGATGGTCTTTAGGTGCGCCGGCGCGTAAAAAGCGACAAGATAAAAATCGCGACAAGCGTAATAACCACCGCGGGGCCCGGTAGAACCTCAAAACGTTCCGCAAAGACAAGTCCTCCGATCATGGAGAGCACCGAGACGGTGGAAGCGCCAAGGAACATGATGCGCAGATTTGGCGTGAAATTTTTTGCGATCGCCGCAGGGAGCACGAGCACCGCCCCCATCAGCAGTACCCCCATAAATTGAATGCCCAGAGCTACCGCAATGGCAATGATAAGAAAAAACAGCAAGCGCGTACGCTCAAGCGCAATGCCACTCGCGTGCGCCAGCTCCGCAGAGAGCGTAAGGAGCGCAAACTTCCGCGCCAAAAGCCATGTTGCAATCGTGACGAGTATGCCTCCGCAAAGGGATAATAGAGCGGATGAGCGCGTGAGCTTCGTGATATCTCCAAAAAGGGATTCGAGAAGATGCTCTTCCGGAATGAGCAAGAGCCCTACTGCCAGCGCAACCATGAAAATAACACCCAGCGCGGTTTCCGGAGCTATGTTGTGGCGGGTTTCGAGCCTGACAATAAGCAGAACCCCGAGTATAAGCATGAGGAGCCCGCCGAGCGAAGGGGAAACGCCGAACAGAAGCCCCAGCGCAATGCCCGGGAGGGCCACATGCGAAAATGCGTCCGCCACAAGCGCCATGCGCCGCAAAATCATAAAAACACCAAGAAACGAGGCGCCCACGGCGACCGAAATCGCGGCGGCAAGAACCAATGGTGAGGTTGGAGGAAGAAATTCTGGCACGCATAAAGCTTATAGCTGATAGCTTATAGCTTATAGAGATTTTGATGGCACCTATAAGCTATAACCTAAAAACTAAAAGCTGTGCTTAGTGTTTATGCTCATACAGCTGTATGTTTTGTCCGTACAGGCGCTTCAACTGGTCTTCGGTAAGCACGTCTTTTGGAGCTCCGGAACACAGGAGATTCCGGTTAAGGCACAGCACGTGATCCACAAACGTATAAAGAATATTGATATCATGTGAAATAAAAAATACCGACAGGTGGTATTCCTGGGCAAGATGTTTTACGAGATTATAGATGGTCGCTTCGCCGGCAAGATCAATGCCGCTGGTCGGCTCGTCAAAAAGCAGAACCTCCGGTTTTCCCATGAGCGCATAAGCGATAAGGAGGCGCTGAAGTTCACCTCCGGACATCTCGCCGATGCTCCGGTTTTCCAGATGCCCAGCCTGCACATGTGCGAGCATGTCTTTGATGTCCCGAGAAAGTTCCTCCGACGGAAACCAAAAACCCTTCGAACCGCGCAATAAAAGAAGCTCTTTTCCCGTTAAGGGAAGCGATTTGTCGAAATCCAGTCTTTGGGGCACATAACCGATGCGCGCCTTTTTGTGCCATATGATCTCTCCTCTGTATGGGATGAGCCCGAGTATCGCGCGAAAAAGCGTCGTCTTGCCGGCGCCATTCGGACCGATGATGCCGAACACCTCTCCCTCCTCAACCGAAAAAGAGATATTCTCCAAAACCGTTTCTTTGCCGAATCGGACGGAGAGATTTTTTACTTCAAGAATGATGGACATGTCTGGAGTATACCATTACTCATGCAAAAATTAAAATTCAAAAATCAAAGTTAAGGAGTGAAAGTTTTTCTTGTAAAAAAACTCTCACGATATTCAAAAATTTTGCATTTTGAGTTTTGCATTTTGAATTTACCCTGGGAGACTGTTCGTACGAGCAATCTCTGCGTACACATCCGCCGATGGCCGTTTTTTGCGCTCAAGGGTTTTACGGTCCACTTCAAAAAGCCCGAACCTCGGCCAAAATCCCTTGTCCCATTCGAAATTATCCAGAAGCGACCAGTAAAAATATCCCCGTACATCCACGCCTTCTTGAATGGCTTTGTGCACCCACTCCAGATGCTCTCTAATGAACCGTGCGCGCTTTTTATCTCCGGCATCGGCAATACCATTCTCGGTAATATAGACGGGCTTATGAGGGGCGCTAAGCTTTTTAAGAAGATGATATATGCCTTCGGGATAAATTTCCCATCCCATGTCCGAAACAGCACGATTCTCATTGCGCACCGAGAAAGGAAATTTTACCCTTGAATGAAAATAGTAGTGGAGATCTAGAAAATCATGCGTATCCCCCGTAAGGCCAAAAAAATAGTCGTTTGACCAAAATCCAAAAAACCGCGCCGCCGCACGGTCAAGAAGCGAGGTGCTGTGCGGCTCCGTATATATAAGTATATTCCCAAAACCAACGCGAACGGACGGAAAAAGCCCATGCAGTATATTATAGGCTTCCCGGTGCGCGCGTGCGAGATTTTTTGCGGCACGATACGCCGCCACAACACTACGCTTTTGCGGCGGCCAAACCCCCCTAAGGTAGCCGTTCAAAAGTACGGATGTCGGCTCGTTCAATGTTATCCAGAATTGAACAAGATCTCCCAGAGATCCTCCAACCTTCTTTGCATATCGGGCGAAGTATTCCGGAAACCTATCATCCTCAACGCCGCCACGCCGGGAAATCCATACGGGCAGAGTCCAGTGCCACAAGGTGGTAAGTGGCTCCAGTCCGCGCTGGCGAAGCGCCCTTAATACCTTTCGATAATGTTCTATCTCTTTTTCGTCAAACACGCCCTCGCTCGGCTCAATGCGAGACCATTCGATAGAAAAGCGATGCGCGTTATGGCCCAGGGATTTAGCCAAGTCAAAATCCTCGGCATACCGCTCATAGTGACCGCAGGATGAACCGGACACATAATTCTCGGCAGAAAACGCCTCCGGGGGAAGAGAAATCGCCGGGAGTCCGGAGGCGAGCCCCGCTTCCCGCACCGCACGCTTTTCGGCCTCGCGAGCAAGACGTCCGCCGTTCTTTTTCTCCCATTCCGTCCAATCGTTATGCATGCCACCCTCCACCTGATGAGCGCTGGTTGTGGCACCCCATAAGAAATTTTTTGGAAATTCTTTCGGAAACATGTACACAAGTATAGCATCCTATCTGCAAATCCGCATCACCCCGTTAGAAGTCGCAAACGCTCTTGCCCCGCTAGAGATAATCCCGCCTTTGGCGGATGCCGGTTCCCCCGGAATCGGATCTCTAACGGGGTGAATCAGCGTCCTACTTCTAACGGGGTCATACAAAAATGCCCCTTGCAGCATTGCAAGGGGCATTTTTCTCTAAATCAAGAACGGATGCAATAGATCGTATCATTGGCAGCGCTTCCGCAATCGCGCGTCGGACAAGAATAGGTTGACGGCGCGCTGAACGTGCAGGTGACGGATGAAGCTCCCCCTATCCATCCTCCCCCGCCCTGCGAGCCGATGTTTCCGTCCTCGTCATTTACAAACCCCGCTTTCATGCTTGACGGCAATTCGAAAAATGACGTACGCAACAGCCATTGCTTGGGTTGAAGAGGCAATTCGGTATAGTATTCGTAACGCGAAGAGGCGGAACAGGATGCTCCCGCATCCTGCGGATCGCGAGGAAGCTGGGCAAGATAGCCGGAAAGTTGAGCCGCAAGGCCGCAGTATCCTTGAGGATCGGAATTCGGATAACGCTTCTTGTCCTTGAAATATTGCTCAAGGGAAATGCGCACCTGATTAAGGTCGGCGAGCCTTCGTGCGTCTCTGGCCCTTTGGCGCGCCGAGAATATTGCTACCGTAACGATAGAAAGCAGAAGCGCCATAATGCCAACTACCACGAGCATTTCGACGAGCGTAAACCCCCTCACTAATCGGGGATTGGCGCAAAGTTTTTTGATGACATTAATTCTTCCCTTCATCATATTTTAGCGAGTTTCGGAAAATTTGTGAGATCTAGCGCCGAAGGCACAATCCCCGATTAGTGTGGGGGTGAATCCTTTTTTGATCTGCTGTATGCGCAACATCATAACATTACCGACCCCATCTCTTCTTTTAAAATTTCAAGAGTGGGGTCGGAATGAACGAAACAAGAATTTTTGGTTCTTTCTGGGACCTAGGCACCTACGCAATAGGCAATGCCGTTGGCTCCGCCGGAATCCGTACAATCGTAACCATTGTTCGCCGCGTACCCGCCGGTTGCACTGTCATTGTCGTTGCCCAAAGATGCATTTGTGCTTTCTTCGATCGTTGCGGTCAGAATATAGTGAAGACATGTGTCCGCTGCTGCATCGCAATTTAGCGGAGATGCCGCACTATCGCCTGGAATATAGCCATAGATATACGTTGCGCCTCCTGTTGGATCGCTCGGCAGTCCGCCTATATACGTGGGAACGAGAGCTCCGATGCCTGTCGATGCGGTTCCTATGAAAGCAGTATTTGCCTGTGCCTTTGTGTACAAAGCTCCTGATGCTTGCGCAAAGTATGGATACTCTTGACTGGCATCAAAATATAATTCCAGCGCAAGCTGTATCTGGCGAAGGTCGCCCACACGACGCGAGTCGCGGGCTTTGCGGCGCGCCGAGGACAGCGACACCAGCACGATAGATGCGAGTAATCCGATAATAGCGATAACCACGAGGAGCTCAATAAGAGTGAACCCATGCATGGCTTTTCTGAATTTTTGTATCATAGCGGCTTATTAACAAGTTAACGAATTTTTGGTTAACCGGTTAAAAAGAAATTAAAGCTAAATGTTAATATAATATAACAAAACTGACATTGCTCCGGAAGGCGTTAAGAGTAAATATTCGACCTTTTACCCTAAAGTCAGCCGAAACAGCATGTTTACATTATCTCACGTTTTTTTCTTAAGGAAAAGCGCGATTATCCACACCCCTACACCTTTTAAGCCCGGACGATGCTGCTTCGTATACGGCGTTTGAGCTGGCCCCAGGCTTTCCCATTGCGCTTCATCTGCTTCTCTCTTCGGGCAGCATCGTCCTGATCACCATATGCTTCGTAATATGCCAAAGTGAATGGTCTGCGAGGTTTTGTTGATTGCACAAGCCCGCGCTGATGTTCTGCAAATCTTTTCCGCAAATCACCGGTGAAGCCTAGATAGAGTTTATGATCGTGTTTACTTTTCAGAATATAGAAATAGTGCATGATTTGCAGAACATAGGCTTGAAAGGTGTGGGGGCACAGCCTATCTAGCCGGCCGTTGAGACGCTGTTATAGATGGGGAGCAAAATGGACAAAACGAGCACCAAAACCCCGCCGCCCAGAACCAAGATGACCAGCGGCTCGATGAGGGTAGTGAGATTCTCCGTCATGCTGTCAACTTCACGCGCGTAGAACCGCGAAAGGCTCGCCAGAATACTATCGAGCTTCCCCGACCGCTCTCCCACGGAGATCATCTGCGAAACCATAAGCGGCATGTGCGGCGACTTCTGGAACACCGAACTTATCGTATTGCCCGCTTTCACTTCCTCCATGCTCTTTTTTATCAGCGCGACGTATACCTCGTTACCGACCACGCGGGAGGTGACGTCGAGCGCCTTGATAATGGGAAGCCCGCCTTTGATGAGCGTGGAGAGATTTTCTGAAATTCTCGAGATATAAAGTTTGGTGAACATGTCCCCCAAAACCGGAAATTTAAGAAGAAGCCTGTCCGTGATGGCTTTACCTTGCGGCGTTTGCACCACCCAGCGTCCTGCAAAAAATAGCGCTCCCGCGATAAGCGGAAGCGTGAACCACCAATGCTGAAAGAAGGAACTTGCGGCAATGAGTATTTTTGTGGGAAGGGGCAGCTCCGTTCCGAGCTCCGTCAGTACGGAGGTGAGCTTTGGGATAACGAAGATCATGAGGAAAATGGTTATCAGGATGAAAACAATGATAATCACCGCAGGATACATGAGCGCCCCGCGGACCTTCTGCATGAGCGCATATTCCTTCTCTTCGTGATTGGCGAGATAATCAAGGGATTCCTGCAGTCTTCCCGACACTTCTCCGGATTCCACCATGCTCACATAATACTTGGAGAAGATCTTCGGATACTTGGCAAGCGTCTGGGAGAAAGCAGTTCCGGCATCCACTTCTTCGGCCATCGCGCCCAGCACGCTTCGGAAGTATTCATTATCCGTCTGCACCCCGAGCGTCCGCAGACTTTCCACCAAGGGAACGGTTGCTTCAAAAAGCGTGGCAAGCTGCCGCGAAAAGATAACGATATCCTTGTTTTTGACACTCTGAAAAAGCTTCGAGAGCGAACTCAAGAATTTGGAGTGCTGTACCTGCTCCAGGGAGACAACTACCAGATTATTGCGATGAAGCAGGTCTAGCGCGGCATCCTGCGTTGCGGCTTCAACCATGCCGTTTTGCGTCTCTCCGTTTTTTGTTCTGGCGGTATAACTGAACTGCATTAAAGAAATTCAAAATGCAAAACTCAAAATGCAAAATTTAGGAATATCGTGAAAGTTTTTCTTCAAAAAACTTTCACTCCAAAATTTTGATTTTTGATTTTTGATTTTGCTTAAATCATCATTTCAACGATGATTTGAGCATCATATGAAGCTCTTGCGGATTTTGGGAATACGCTTCGGCGTCTTCGAAGGCAATGGCGCCCGTGTGCACCAGCGTTGACAAAGACTTGTTAAGCGAGATCATGCCTTCGTCGGCGCTCGTCTCAATGACCAGATCAAGCTGATGGGTCTTTCCCTCGCGGATGAGCGTGCGTATCGCCGAATTTGCCACCATAAGCTCGACCGCGGGTATCACTCCCCCTCCGATACGGGGAATGAGGCGCTGGGAAATAATGCCCAGCAAAGAACTGGAAAGCTGTGACTTTATCTGTCCTTGGGCTTGCGGCGGAAACGAGTCGATGATGCGGTCAATGGTTTGCGCCGCGGAATTCGTATGGAGGGTGGAAAAAATGAGATGCCCTGTTTCGGCAGCCGTGACCGCGGCCGCGATGGTTTCGGGGTCCCGCATTTCTCCTATCATCACCACGTCGGCGTCCTGGCGGAACACACTGCGCAACGCCCGGTGAAATGACAGCGAATCGTGATAAACTTCGCGCTGGTCAATAATCGCCCTATCGGGAGAAAAAATGTACTCTATGGGATCCTCGATGGTAATGATGTGGTCTGCCCGCGTATGGTTTATTTCATCTATAATAGCCGCCAGCGTCGTGGATTTGCCATGTCCGGTGGGACCGGCCACCAGCACGAATCCCTGAGAAGGTTTTACGAATTCACGCACGATGGGAGGAAGCGACAGCTCCTCCATGGTCCGAATCTTCGTGGGAATAAGCCGCATGGCTACCGACAAAAACCCGCGCTGAAAAAAAACATTCACGCGGAAGCGCGCCTTTTCTTTGTAGTCGAACGACATGTCCATTTCCTTGTCGCGCGCAAGCTGTTCCGACTGCTCTTTGGAGAGCATGATGCCTACAATACCGCGCGTGTACTCGGCGGTTGAAAAATCTTTCTTGCTGATGGCATACAACACCCCGTCGATACGAAGCGAGGGGTGGCGGCCCACCGTCAAATGCAGATCCGATGCATTCTGTTTTATCACGGTGCTTAGAAGATCGTCGAGTTCAAGTTCGTAGTTCATCCCGTTAGAGGCAGGTCGCGGTCTTCTGGGACCGAACTGCCTGATAAATAGTAAGAATTCATTAAAAAGTTTACTTCATTTAAATCCTCGCTAGCGACCGCGGCCTCTAACGGGATTCGTACCATTGTTCATTTCAGCTTATCCCAGAATCGATTTAACTTTGTCCACCACTTCCTGCGGCGTAAAATGCGCTTTAACCACATAGGATACGGCGCCGAGCGCCTTCCCTTTTTCAATATCTTCTTTCTGTCCAAGATTGGTCAACATCATCACCGGCACTGCCGAGATTGTAGGATCCTTTTTGAGCGCGGCCAAAACCTCAAATCCGTCCATTTCCGGAATAAGTACGTCGAGCAAAACCACGTCGGGCATCCATTCTTTTGCTTTGGCAAGACCATCTTTGCCGGTCATGGCAACCTCGCAGGCATACCCCTGCTTTTCAAATTTGGTCACGTACATCTCGGAGATGAACGGATCATCTTCAACCAATAATATCTTTTTTTTATCCATATGGGTGCGTTACGCTTAGAAGTAAACTGGGTTCCGCATTTAAAAATTTTATCACTCTTCCACTTCCGTTTCTACGGTCTGCAACACCTCCTCAAGCGTGGTAAATCCCTGCAGGACTTTTTGGAGACCATCTTGCTTCATGGTAACCATATTCTGACGCCTGGCTTCTTCCTGAAGTTTTTCTTCGGTAACGCCGGAAAGCACGATGCGCTCAAGCTGGGGGGTCATCGTGAGCATTTCATAAATAGCAATTCTCCCCTTCAACCCTTTATTGCCGCATTTCTTGCAACCCTTAGCTTCCCATAGCTTAAGCGGGGGAACAAGGGATATGATGGATTTATTCTCTTCGGGCAGGCTCTGCAATTCTTTCAAGATAAGATCTTCTTTTTCTTTTGGAGCGGGAACCTGGATTCTGCAGTCCTGGCATAATTTTCGCACAAGCCGCTGTGCTACGGCAAGAAGTATGGAAGAAGGAAGCAGAAACGGCTGAACACCCATGTCAATGAGACGCGGAAAAACGCCCAGAGCATCGTTCGTGTGGAGCGTAGACAGCACGAGGTGTCCCGTAAGCGCGGCGTGCACCGCAAGTTCCGCCGTTTCGTTGTCTCGAATTTCGCCGACCATGATGATGTCGGGGTCCTGGCGCAAAATTGAACGGAGACCCGAGGCAAAAGTATAGTCCACTTCCGGCTGGATCTGCGACTGGTTGATGCCTTCGATAAAATACTCCACCGGATCCTCCAGCGAGATGATGTTCACGCCTTCTTCGTTGAGCGTGCTGAAAACCGAGTATAGCGTTGTCGTCTTGCCCGATCCGGTGGGACCCGTGATGAGCATCATGCCGAAAGGCTTGTCGATGGCCAGTTCCAGAAGCCGCAGATTCCTTCCCTGAAGACCCAATCCCTCAAAAGTCTTGATCCCCACGATAGGATCCAAAATACGCAGTACTGCCTTCTCG
This sequence comes from bacterium, assembly GCA_030649025.1. Taxonomy (NCBI): domain Bacteria; species bacterium. The sequence goes on from JAUSGO010000031.1 coordinate 68,333, forward strand.
CCAGTTACCGTAGGCAGAATGGAGACGCGGAAATCGATCTTCCGGTTTTCCAGCCTGGTGTGGAAACGGCCGTCCTGGGGCTTTCGCGTTTCGTCTATTTTGAGATTCGAGAGGATTTTGATGCGCGCGGTTACCGCCGCATGCACCTGCTTGGGAAGAATGATGGACGTATGCAACACGCCGTCCACCCGGAACCGCACGCGCACTTCTTTCTCTATGGGCTCTATGTGAATATCGGACGCCCTCCCTTCAATGGCATGCTTCAAAATTACGGCCACCATTTTGGTGATAGGAGCCTCTTCACCAAGCTCTTCTTCTCCTTTTTTCTTGGAAGCCGCCAATGCCGCCCCTCCGGCATCTTTCTCCTTTCCGGATGCGATTTCATGCTGTAACTCCTCGAGCGCTTTTTCAACTTCGCCCTTAAGCGTTCTGTATTGTTTCAGGATGTCCAGAAAATCCTGCGGGCTCACCAAAAATATCTTGGCGACAAGCCCGAGCCGCAGAGCTATGAATTGCAGAGCCTCCTGCGCCACGACATCTTCCGGCGACAGCATGCCTACTTCAAGGATACGCGCGGCCTTATCGACTTTGATGGGAAAGAACCGGTAGTGTTTCGCCGCCTCTTCGGGAATCTCGCGCAATGTTTCATAATTTGCCTGAAAACCGGCAAGATCCCGATACGGAAATCCTGAAAATTTTGATTTTGCTTCCAGGAGTTTTTTTTCGTCAATAAGCCGCCGCGCATAGATGATCTCCATCGCGTCTTTATCTTCATCTTTTTCCGCTTTTATAATTTCTTTGCAGACATCCTCATCGAGCAGTTTCTCTGCAACCAGGTATTCAAGAAAAGTTTTTTGAGAATCGGAAACCACATGAATAGCTTTTAGCTTATGGCTTATGGCTTTTAGGGAATATCATTGTGCCCTATAAGCTATAAGCTGTAAGCTATGCGCTGTTTATTGCTCATAGCAATCCAAAATCAAAGATAGTCCGAAACTTCACAATGGCAATTCAAAAGACAAAGAGGGCTCCGGAGTAAAAGTCGGCGGAGAAGATGTAACTGAAAGAACGGGGGTCGCCAGTGATTGCTTCAAAAAAGGATTTGGGTTCCCTTTTTCCGGAACGGTTACGGGATTATCTTTTGAATATGTTCTCAATTCCTTAAACAGCTCGCTCTTCACCACCTCGGTATCGAGTTTTATGCGCCCAATGTCGAGAGCGGGAACGGTTCTCGAACCTCCGCGAGAAGTTTGGGATTGGGGAACAGCCTGGGTTTGAGAAGAAACTTCTTGGCTAGATAACAGGGCGGGAGAGTAAAAAAATACGCGATACACGATAATGCCGGCCACTATGAAGAATGTACCGGCAATAATAAGCAGGCGTTTTTGTTTCGGATCTTTTAATTGAGACTGGAAGTTTGTTTGAAAGGCCACACGAATAGCTTTTAGCTTTTAGCTTTTAGCTTTTAGGGGGACGGCGCGGTCAGTTCCTATAAGCTACGGGCTATGAGCTATGAGCCGCTTATGTTTGTAGACCGTAGTACATGCGCACACTTAGATTAAAAGTGAAGAGTTGTGATCCTTCCCCTGACGGAACCGAGAATTGCAGCGCCCACACGTCTATGATGCGAAGTTCTTTTTCAAGAGCTTTCAGGAACCCGTCCAACGCTTCATAACTTCCCGTCACGGAGATGCTTGCTTGCATCGTCTGATACGGGAGGGATCCTTGGGTCTTCGATCTCGTTGTTGCGTCCAATGCGGTCTCGCTGACATTAAAAGAGATGTCGTCAAGCGTCATGCCGTTTTGCGAGGCTATTTCCGGAATTTCGACAAGAAGATTCGGAATATCGGGCATTGGGGGGAAGATCTGCGCGACTTTTGATGCAACATCTTCCACTTCGCGATACTGGGCTTCAAGATTTTTAATCTTGGATACGAGAAGCTGTTTTTCCTGCAACGCCTCTTCGGCCTGGGTGCGCGCGACCTTCGCTTCTCCGAGACCTCGGTATTCGGGCAATACCAACCACACTACCACTGCAATGGTACCGAGGGACAGGAGAGCAATGAAGAGTTTTTTGAGCATGTACGACGCATCGATACGAATATACGAATTACTGATGATGCGGATGAAATCCCGTTCGTATAATCCGCATCATTGGTATATTGGCATCGATGCTCTATTGCGCTAATACCGCCTTCTTATCAAACGTGAGCGTTGCGCTGAATGTATTGCCACCATCTTCCTTTCCAATTTCGAATGACGACATGCCGCCGCTTTTAATTTTCGGATCGTGGCGATATATCACCATCTGCCGCGCAAGATCGAGAAGCGTCGGAGCGCTTCCTTGCAATTCTATGCGGACAATTTCATCCCCCGTTGCGCCAGATGCGCTTTCGGCTCCAAAAGAAACGTTCATGCTGTCATAAAATACCGTAGGAAGCGTCACTTCTCCCACCAAAGGAATAATTCTGGAGAGATATACGTGTGAGCGGAGAATCGTGGAGAGCGCATTGATGCGCTTTTCAAAAATAAAGATCTCTGATTCAAGTTTTTTGTTGCGCGTACGCTCCAGATCGTCCGTATGGCCATGGATCAATTCGGTATCCGAAGAGATCTTCACGCGAAAAGAGAACAGCGCCGCATACACGACAAACGAGAGGCCGAACAGCGTAAGAAGTATAATAACGCCCGGACCGTACGCCGTCTGCCGTTCGGCAACGATAAAACCGCTGGAGGATGTTTCTTTTTTCGATTCGGATTGGAAGAGAAGAGGCATGCCAATGTCGTCTAACCCAGCCGTCTAAGCTCTAAAAAATAGCTTCGGGCTGAATGATAGTACATTATTTTTCTTGATGATTTATTTTTCTTTTTATGTATAGACGGCTGGGTTAGCTACGACGTTGAGCACCCCGCCCTCTAAGCCATTTTAATATATTCTCGGAAATCTTTCTCGCCTTCTTGCCAAAGCGGCTCTTGTCTACACATCCCTATCGCATAGAGGGCGGGGTAAGGTTTTGTTCCTGCGTTTCGTTCGCAACAAAGCGCTTCGAAACGCAGACAAAGCCCTTATATTTCCTTCATTGCAAGCCCTGCGGCATTGGCAAGCTCGGGACCGATAAGCCCGGAGACGGGAACAAGATCTTTAGGAAGCGAAATGTGGGAAAAAGGGCTAACCGTTTGCACGGACAGGCGAAGGCGGGATGCGAAATACTCATCAAGTCCCCTAAGTAGTGCGGTGTTTCCCGAAAGGATCAGGCGGGTTATCTGCCTGGAACTTGTTTTCCAATATGCAGACATCACCCGCTCGACTTCACGCGCAAGAGCTTCAAGCAACGGCAAGTATGCGGTGACTATTTCTTTTTCTCCGCCGCTTGCATAAAGCCCGAAGGTCTGCTTGTAACTTTCCGCCCGCTCCATATCCGTTCCCAAAGCCCGGGAGCATGCCCGGGTAAAATCGCTCGATGCGATGCCGACATGATGGGCGATGCGCAAAGATCCTTCGTCAAAAACCGCAATACTCGAAGAAAATGCGCCCATATCGAGCAGGAGAACTGCCGTCTTTTCATCCAGAGCTCCGGCGCGCGCAAGAGCAAAAGATTCTATTTCAAGACCCATCAACGTAAGTTCCGACAATTGGGCGATGCGCACATATTTCTGCACCATGTCCCGCGGAGCTGCCATAAGTAAAACCTTGGTGCCTTGGTGCTTCGGGCTAAAAGACGGTGTTTCTTTTTGAGACTGTGTTGACGCGTTCTTTTCTTCCATTGTCATCGCGCCACCGACATTCTGCGTCCTTGGAGATTGGTCCGTAAGAGAATTGGGTAGAGCGGGTTCTGCCCGGGTAAGATCGGATTTTTTTGTTGTCTCTACGATCTTCCAATCAAGGACCACCTCGGAGATGGGAATGGGTATATACTCGCGCGCCTGGAGCGGAACTGCATTTGCCATCGCCTTCTCGTCAAGAATCGGCATTTCCATAATGGTCACGAACGTTGAAAAAATTGGCAGAGACATGACCGCGGTATCGGTTGTGAACCCGGATTCTTTTATGAGAAATTTTATGTACTGCGCTATTCGGGCTTCTTCCAGATCAAATAGAAGACCTCGGACACTTTCATCTCCCGGCGAGCGTTTTGGAGCCAGCACCGCGTAATTTAAAAGATTGAAATGGCTATTGGATTCCCGCCGGAGCTCCACGATCTTAATTGATGACGTGCCAATATCAATGCCGAGCACCGATGTAACGCGTTTCTTGAATATGAAATCAAGTGGATTGAACATGCTAATGTCGTCTAAAATTATAAGCGGAGCTCATGGCGTAGCGCAATAATTTTATCTACGACATTGAGCACCCCCTCACTCATCCTTGCGAGAGTTTTTCGATATACAAAACCAGTGAGCCGCAGGCGGCTTCGCCTTTTCAGCTACATATAGCGAAAATGTCTTGCCGGGATGAGTGAGGGGGTAAAGAGCGTGTTGCTGAAATCCTTTCACGCAGAGGCGCTCGGGATTTCAGACACGCTTATACTATACCACGAAAGACGGATATGAGACGACGGGCTATCCACATAGCCTATTGGCGTAGCAATACAATAAGAGTCTCAATAAGTCAAAATCCCGCAGAACATTGCGGGATTTCGGCTCATTGAACGAATTTCCAATAATTTACTCCACTATATTTGGAAGAATGGATGTCCGTGTGCCCGTAGGCTCATCGGGAAAGGGAGTCGGGGTTTGAGCCGAACTGTCTTCTGCGGATTCATGAGAGGAGTCTGCCGACAGAATGTCGGAAGAAGACGGCGAGTCCTCCTGAAAAGTCTGGGAGGAGCCGGAAGAAACGCTTGAAGCGCTTTCCGGAATCAAAATCTCTTCCGCGGTCGATTGCGCCTCCATGGAAACGGCCTTTGCGTCCTCAAAAATCGGCAAGGACGAGCTTGCAGTGTCAAATGTTGAAAGAAGAACCGTATAGGCACGGGCGGTTTCATCAAGTTTTTCGGCCTTCTCCCGAGCAAGATCCTCGTTACCGCTCGCCTGCATCTGTTTGACCGCAAAAGAAGAATCACCCAAAGCCTTGGTGTAGCGTTGAAGCGTCTGAGCAATGAGCGCCGTCTGCCTCTCACTATGAGCTTCGATCGTGGCTTCCCGGGATAGCAACGTTAATTCTTGGATGCGTTCTTGCGCAACCGCTAAACCGTAATCGGCTTTTTGTTCCTCCGTAAACACCAGCGCTTCTTTTACCCTCTCCTTCGCCAATTTGATCGGATATAAGGCGCTCGAGGGTGAGATTTCGGACATACCGGCTCCCAGTACCATGCCAATGCCTCCTACGAACAGTGCCAATAACAATCCCGCCATGACGATTTGAGGCTTGGCGAGGCTTCGAAAGAGGGCTAAAACAGAGTATGCGGAATTTTTGGATACGACGGGGTTTTTACGCATGCGCGAGAAAAGCTCTTCCTTCACCGTAAAAAGCCAAGCCTCCCGAGGATTGTCTTGGTGGATTTTCTTGATATAGCGAATGAGGTCTTGCTCTTCCATGAAATTTAATTACCCGTTCCGATGTATGCGCACTTATTAAATGCCTTTCTGGGCGAGAATTACTCGTATTTTCTTAAGAGCTCTGTGTAGCGTCACGTATATCGCATTCGACGACTTCCCGGAAACCGCCATAATTTCTTCAATGGACAGCTCATCAACATAGCGCCACACCAGAATGTCCCGATAGTCGTCTTCCAGAAGGGTGAGCGTCTCTTCGACAAGATGGATCACTTCGCGTTCTTCCGCGTGTTCATGAAGATTTTTTGGCGATTGGAAAGCTCTGTGCTGTTCGGGAAGCGTATCAAGCTGAATGGTTTCAAACTTCCGCTTTCGATAGTGATCGGTGATAAGATTATGTGCGATGCGGAACAAAAACGCCCGTATGTTCACTATAGGTTCATTGACTTTGACCGAAAAATCCCAAGCCTTCAAAAACACCTGTCCCGTAATATCCTCTGCGGTCTCTTTCGACCCGATCCGACTTAAGGCGTGGCGATATAATTGGGGGGCAAAATTATCGTAAACCTTCGAAAACTCCTCTGGCGTTAAGAGTATTTCGGCATTAGAAGGCCATATTTCTCCTTTTAGTGCAAGTTCACGGCTCATACATAAGGACGTAAAGTGCCTTAAAATCTTACCCCCACACCTTTTAAGCCCGGACGATGCTGCTTCGTATACGGCGTTTGAGCTGGCCCCATGCTTTCCCATTGCGCTTCATCTGCTTCTCTCTTCGGGCAGCATCGTCCTGATCACCATATGCTTCGTAATATGCCAAGGTGAATGGTCTGCGAGGTTTTGTGGACGGCACAAGTCCGCGCTGATGTTCTGCAAATCTTTTCCGCAAATCACCAGTGAAACCTAGGTAAAGCTTTTTATCACGTTTACTTTTCAGGATATAGAAATAGTGCATGATTTGCAGAACATAGGCTTGAAAGGTGTGGGGGCTTACCCCCGATCTATTAACGATTCTCAAAATATTCTTGGGGATCAAAAGATGACCACGAAGCGCCCAAGGGCGGTTTTCCTCCAAGTGGCGGCAGTCCCGGCGCACCAACAAGGCCGGGTTTCTCCTGGGTTTTACCTTCAAGCGAAGAAGGCGGAGCTCCCTCCTTTTCTCGAGGAAGGGGCGGATGCGGGTTGCCGGGAGATATGCGCTCAGTAAATCCAAGCACTTTCCCGTACATATCCCGCAAAATGCCTCCGTGAAACCATCCGATATGCCTCCCGGTTTTATCATACACGCTTTCCCCGCGAACCCACCCAATAACATTACCTCGCGCATCAAATACGCGATTGTCATGAACCTGAACGGCAACCCTCCCCTGCTTATTCCAAATGATGGCCCTGTCATCCATTTTTTCTAGCATACTCCAAAAAAGATTATGTTGTCGAGATGCCGCGTATATGAGATTATGAAATTGCCATAAAAATATGCTCAGGTGGGTGATATGCTTCTGTGAAGCATATCACGGGCGGCTACTATGTTTCTGAAAGATGATCGGCCGCCCCGGAGAAACTGGCCCGCCTAAACCTGCCCCCGTGGCGAAATTGGCAGACGCGCATGGTTTAGGACCATGTTCCCGCAAGGGATTAGAGGTTCAAGTCCTCTCGGGGGCACAAAACAAAAGTCTTTGTTTGGTGCGGGCAGTTACAATGTTTCTGAAAAATGAGTAAACTGCCCAGGAACACATTTAGGCGGGTGAAACAGACGCACCAGCTTTAGGAGCTGGCGGGAGCAATCTCGTGGGAGTTCGACTCTCCCCCCGAGCACCAAGAAGCGACTCCTTTGGTTCTATAGATTTGGTACTCGCTTCGCAGTCCCGAGGCATATCTGCCGCGCGCGAGAGGCAAGTTCCATTCAAAAATCCCGCCAAAACGGGATTTTTGATTTGTATAGCAGAATGCTATAGAGAAATTTTACGAAACCACCGATCCGGCGCCGAAGAAGGAGCCAACGATGTTCACCACGGCATAGGCAAGAAGGACAAGCGCAATGCCGATAAGTCCGCCGTAAATCTTGCTTTTTGCAGCCGACGTTCCCGTTTCATCACCGCCCGCAGTCATATACTGAATGCCTCCGATGATGATGAAGACTGCGCCGATAATGATGCCGAATACCACCAGCCACCTCGCGGCGACCTGGATAATGTCGTAG
>JAUSGO010000032.1 GCA_030649025.1 bacterium
CGGCAGGAGCGATATCCGGTAATCGGTCTGGCCAAAGCGTACGCCAAGAATTCTTTTGCCGAAGCCGATGGAAAAAACGTTTACCCGGAAACCAAAAAGTTTTGCGATGATAAAGTGTCCAAATTCGTGTACGAAAACACATATGCCGATAACAACCAGAAAGCCGAGCACGGTGATCATGAGTTCCTCCAAATGTATGTGATTGTAAAGGTAAGATTAGACTCTAACGGATTATAGGCTTTGCGTCAACCTGCTCGTGTATTTCCAGCAGCGGAGGGCAACATCGCGGTCACATAAAAAACCGCGAGTTGGTTCTCGCGATTATGGTTGATGCTTCAAAAATTCACGCAGCGCTTGTTGCCAGGAACGAAAGTCATCCGGTGCCTTAAGAATAAATTGCCTCCCACTTTTTTCTTTTTGAAATTTTTCCCGCAGCAGATCGCTTCGGTTCTTCGAAAGTTGACCCGCTTCCTGTATCACGCCCAGGACCGCTGATCCATCATATCCGGCAGATCCCATCACCTCCAATGCAAATCGGTCCGCATCCACCTGCGATTGCAGGTATCCACTTAAAAAAACTGTGTCGGCGGCTCGCTCAAATGCAAGGCGAGTAAAGAAATTCTGCGATTGCACTTCATCTCTCATTTTTAGCATTTTCTTCCGGCGCGCAGCGGAGACGGCAAAATCTCGATGAATAATATGTCCTGCTTCATGCCCAAAGATGAAGGCAATTTCGGCTTCTGTTCTTGCCTCGAGAAGTTCTGCTGTGCCAACTACGATAGTGCCGTCAGGCAGAGAGAAAGCCCGGCCCTCTTGCTGTTTTCCCGCCACCGTGAGGCGAAAATGGTGAGAGTCCGTGCCGATCGAGCTTTTTTGACTCAATAAGGCAAAAATTTCCTGCAAATAATCTGTTGTGTCCCGATGATTCACGATCGGCTCCGTCTTCAGATCGATAACCCTGCCGAGATCCATGGGCGCATCAGTCTCCGGAAGGAGGTTGACTTTTTTAATCTCCTCCATAAAGTGACGCGTCTGGTTATCAATACTGATTAATGCACCGACCGCCACCAGCAACGCCAGAAATGCAAATACATAAATGCCGAGAGCCAAGAGAACTCCCCTTTTTTGCATTATTATTACCTCCAGTTGAAATTACAAAGAACAATGTATTGTACTACAAAATCTGTATTGAGTCCAGTTTGTGTGTGGGGTTGTAAGCGGAAAATAGAGATGTCCTGCTCGGCAAATAAAAAACCCCGCGGGATGCGGGGGATATTCGACTAACAGGCAGAGGGCGTTTATTTCTTGCTGGAGATTTCACGATTGGAATAGGCCGAGTCTTCCGTCACCTCTTTCTCAATCTTCAGAAATGGCGGGAGTTCGACCGGGTCGTCCTTACACATCAGTTCCACCTCCAGAAGCCAAAACGGTTTTTTGGGTTCAAGGAAGACGTCGAGCGAGAAATACTGATTACCGAAAACAAAGTAATGACGTTTCTTCCGGATGGCAAGCGTGTCTGCTTCCTGGAAGGTGGCAAGGTGTTCATATGTCTCCGGCGAGATAGAATATTCTATTTCGATTCTTTCCAGCGTGGAGGTTTTGTTAACGCGTTTTTTGTGCGTGCGGCGACATGATATAGAGTCGTCCTGCCACTCTTTGCGAATGCGGGGTCGGTTATCGTCCGCGTCCTTTTTAAGATACCGCTGTTCGATATCGGATGCGACCGAATCCTGGAAAGCGGCGCCCGACAGTATTGCCGGATCGGGCTTGACCGAGAATTTCCGCTCGATTTCCGTCTCGGAGAGAACGTGCGCTATGGCATCGCGGAATCGGTCAAGTTTTTTTTCAAGGCTCGGATAGCTGGGAATGATGTGCAGGTGCGGGTGACCCGTCCATGCCGCAAGCAGCGGCCTTTCTTGCGCGAGAGAATCTTCGGCACTTTCGCGCCGCGCCGGATTATTTTCCTGTGTGTAGAGCTCTTTGCCTGCCGAGGCCGCACTTCGCAAAAAGAGCACCGCATCATAGCTGTCTCTTGTGTCATAGAGCGTTTTGCCCGCTTCAAGGCGTATGCGGCGAAACTCGGCCGGTGTTATATAGAGGAGCTGGTCCATGAATCCGCGGTCGTGCAGGATGAGACAGTTTGCCTCCGGCGCATGACGGGCAATTTCGATGAGCTCCTTGCGCCAGGAAACCTGCAGAACGAAAATCGCTCGCTGTATCTGGTAGAACGCCGCCGGATTGCTCTGGGCAAGTTCCATAATGTCTTTAAGACCGCCCATGATAACGGGTGTTGCAATTTCCGAAGAGCGTAGAATTCTCCAACCGGGTATTTGTGGATTTTGCACCACGCGTTCCAGCAACACGCTCTTTCCGGACCCCGCGGGACCCGTAACCGCAATCTCACAAATTCGTTTTGCCATCGTGCACCTCGTTTTTTTAAGACTTTGTGTAAAAGAACTTCAGCAGCCCATCATAACATAAAATGTTTGAGTTTGCAATATGTCTTATGCGGCGTTTCGCGCGGCGGAGTTTGACAGTTCGGGGCTGCGGCAGTACGGTTGGCTCACCAGATCTTTACAAATCCACCCCTCGGAAAATCCGCAAAAGGAGGCATTATGCGAGACAAGATTTACAGATACGGAATTGGCGTTATTATGGGAGCGCTGCTGTTTGGCGTATATGTACAAATCGCACAAGCAATCAGGACGACCGGGCAGGATTCTTATTTTTTCTCGTACTACACAACAATCCGCCAGACCATCGATACTACATACGTCGGGGTCGGTACAAAAACTCCCTCGGCGAAGCAGCTCGCCTACGGCGCACTCAAGGGACTTGTACGGTCCTTGGGCGACCCGTATTCCGTTTTTCTTACCCCCGAGGAAACCGAATTCATAAATGACCAGGACTCCGGTTCTTATGCGGGCATTGGCGCTACACTAAAACAGGAAGACGCCTCCTCAATACGCATCATTGATCTGGCAAAGGACTCTTCCGCGGAGAAAGGGGGTCTTCACGTCGGCGACAGGATTGTAGCAATCGACGACGTTCCGGTAAGCGAGTATTCTCTCACCGAATCGGTCATGCATATTCGCGGCAGTGCGGGAGAAACCGTGTCTCTGACGGTCCTTCGCGAAAAGGTCTCCGACCCTATGGTTTTCAAGATCAAGCGGGAAGAGCGCATCATTGCCGAGCTTCATGTCTCGTCGCGCCTTGTGGGCAAGACCGGAATCATTATCGTTCCCGAATTCGGGACCGATACCGAAAAAGAATTCTATGCCGTTGTGAAGGATTTTCTTTCAAGGGGCGCCACATCGTTTATCATTGATCTGCGCAAAAATCCCGGCGGGAGTGTTGGCGTCTGCGTGGCCATTACAAGCGCTTGGACGGACAAGAAGAAGCTTGTAACGGCCATGAAAGAGAAAGATGGTATCAGGGAGTATTTTTCGGAAAGCGGCGGAAAGCTTTTCGGGAAAAAAACGGTAGTGCTGGTGAGCGGAAGCTCCGCTTCGGCATCGGAGATACTTGCCGGAGCTCTTCAGGATTGGGGTGCTGCCACGGTTGTTGGGACTACCACTTTTGGCAAGGGCGTGGCGCAAGCGCACATCGCTTACCCCGACGGCTCCTCTTTAATCCTTACCGTCGCGCGCTGGTATACGCCTTCGGGGCGCGAAATCCATGGCAAAGGAATAAAGCCGGACATTGAGGTTAAGAATGAATCGGATGATGCGGGCAAAGACGCTAGTCACGATGCGCAAATGGAGCGCGCGCTTGAATATCTTACGACGGGGAGATAGGACAGAAAGCTTGAACCATATCGCCCCTTTTTCATGGGAAAATAGACGGAACACCCTCTTTTTAGAGGGTGTTTTTTACATTTCATGTATATACCGGGACCAGCAAAGAATAACCTTGGAAGTTATGGCTCAAAGTTTCCCTGTTTAAGCAGTCTTGGCAGACTTGCCCGCCAAAGTTTTGTGTAGCAAAATTTAGGCGGGCTTGCACCCCCATAAAGCCCATGGTATAGTATCACCGTTATTTCTAAAGTTCCCCTGTGTGGCACGCTCCATTTCAAATCAAATGAAGCGACGCGCTGCTAACGGGAAGCGTATATGTTAGACCCTAAGGAAAAAAAGAAGATCATAGAGAAATATAAAGTGCATGAAAAGGACACCGGTTCTTCCGAGGTTCAGATTGCGCTATTTTCCGAGAAAATAGAACAGCTCGCAGAGCACTTGAAAGAACACAAAAAGGACAATCATTCGCGACGCGGACTTTTGAAGATGGTGTCCAAGCGCCGGAAGCTCCTTGATTATCTGGGAAAAGAAGATGCGAAGCGTTACGCCAGCATTATTAAGAAATTGAAATTAAAAAGGTAATTGACGAATTGCGAATTACGCATTGCGAATTTTCTTGAAAGAATTTCAATCCGCAATCCGCAATACGCAATTGAGTAATTTAAAATTTGTCAGCCATAAAACAAAAAGAGCAGCGCGTAGGAGTGTTCGTGGATGTGCAGAACATGTATCATTCCGCAAAGAACATCTACAAGGCTCGCGCGAATTTCAAAGTGATTTTAGATGAGGCGGTGGGCGGGCGAAAGCTTATTCGTGCCATTGCTTATGTCATTAAAACCGAAACGGGAGAGGAGTCCGCGTTTTTTGAGGCGCTTACGAAAGCAGGATACGAAATGAAGGTAAAGGACCTGCAGATCTTCGCCGGCGGTATGAAAAAAGCGGACTGGGACGTGGGCATGGCCATGGATGCGGTGAAGCTTGCCGGGTCTTTGGATGCCGTGGTGCTTGTTACGGGAGATGGAGACTTTATTCCTCTCATCGAATATTTACAAAACAACCGCGGCGTGCAAGTTGAAGTGATGGCATTCGGCAAGAGCGCTTCGGGAAAATTACGGGAGGCCACCGATGATTTTACGGACTTGGGAGAAGATCAGCGAAAATTCCTCATCCGTTCAACAAAGATAAGGTAACTTTCTGGGGGATTTGCTACATGATTAAAAATAGAGACCAGATCCATTAAATTATCCTCGTGCCGAACGCGCTGGGCCGCAGATAGGTAGACTATCATTGGTAGTCTAAAATCTGCGAAGCAGGGCGAAGGAGCGCGGATACGTAAAGTATGGCAGTGCAGAAATGGAAACATACGTTTGCCGGAAAGGAACTTTCGGTGGAACGAGGACGCATGGCAAGCCAGGCAAACGGCTCCGTAACCCTTACGTACGGCGGCACAACGGTGCTTGCGACTGCCGTTATGTCACGACACCCCAGACAAGGCGGGGGTGATTTTTTTCCGCTCATGGTGGAATTCGAGGAGAAGCTTTACGCGGCCGGGAAGATAAAGGGTTCGCGATTCGTGAAGCGCGAAGGGAAGGCAACGGATGAGGCGGTGCTTACCGGCAGACTTATCGACCGCACGGTAAGGCCCCTGTTTAACCAGCGCATGCGCAATGAAGTGCAGATCGTTATCACCGTGCTTTCCATAGACGGGGAGAATGATCCGGATGTTTTGGGGATACTCGGCGCATCTTTGGCGCTTGCCACCTCGGACATTCCCTGGTCGGGACCTCTGGGCGCCGTCCGCGTGGGAATTTCCGATGGCAGCTTTGTTTTCAATCCGTCTTATCCCCAGCGTAAAAAGACTACGCTTGATGCGGTGGTCGCGGGAACCAAAGACCGCATCAATATGATAGAGGCCGGGGCCTGCGAGATTCCCGAAAAGAAACTTGTTGAGGCGCTCGAAACTTGCCAGCAAGAACTTAAGGACATTATTGCGTTCCAGGAAAAGATCGTTGCGGAAATAAATCCAAAAAAGGCCGCGGTTGAAATTCCAGAATTCGCAGAAGACCTGGTGGAATTCACCAGAGATTATACCAAAGGAAAGCTTAGAGAGGCGATTTTCCAGCACGACAAGAGCATCATGGCAGAAAAACTTCATACGCTTAAAGAAGCCTATATTCTCGAAGTGGGGACAAAATGGCCCGAAGATAGTTCAAAAAAAGGACAGGCGGATTTTCTTTTCGAGGAGGAGATATCCCGCATCGTGCATGAAGAAGTTCTCAAAAATGAAAAGCGTCCGGATGGCAGGCGCATGGACGAAGTTCGCGACGTGTCGTGCGAGGTTGGCGTACTTTTGCGCACGCACGGCTCAAGTCTTTTCAACCGCGGAAATACTCAGGCGCTGGGCGTCTTAACTCTGGGAGCTCCCGGGGACGAGCAGATCATTGAGAATATAGAAGAAGCGCAGGAGTTCAAGAAACATTTCATATTTCATTATAACTTCCCTCCTTTTTCCGTTGGCGAAGTAAAGCCGATGCGCGGTCCTTCGCGGCGCGATATCGGTCATGGGGCTTTGGCAGAGCGTGCCGTTGCCTCTCTGCTTCCGCCGCGGGAGACGTTCCCGTACACCATTCGGGTCGTGTCGGAAATCCTTTCATCAAACGGATCCTCCTCCATGGCATCGGTGTCGGCGGCAAGCCTTGCGCTTATGGACGGCGGGGTTCCTATTACAAAACCGGCGGCAGGCATTGCCATGGGACTTATGACCGGAGAGAACGGCGCATACAAAGTACTTACCGATATCCAGGGGCCGGAAGACCACCATGGCGATATGGATTTCAAGGTTGCCGGAACCGATGAGGGCATTACGGCATTGCAGATGGATGTGAAAATTGAAGGCGTAACTATCCAGATGCTTGAGAAAGCTTTCGCACAGGCGCGCGAGGCGCGATTGCATATTCTGGAGGGAATGAAAAAGGTCATTGACAAGCCTCGCGAGGATCTTTCTCCGTATGCACCCCGCATAGTGACGATTCACATCAATCCTGAAAAAATCCGAGACGTCATCGGACCGGGGGGCAAGGTCATAAACAAGATCATCGCCGAAACCGGCGTACAGATCGATATTGAGGACGACGGGTCGGTCTTTGTCACCGCGGTTGACCAGCAGGCATCGAAAAAAGCAATAGACTGGATATTACAGCTGACGCGGGAAGTGAAGGTGGGAGAGCTTTTCGAACAGGGCAAGGTCACGCGGCTCATGGATTTCGGTGCGTTCGTGGAGGTGCTGCCCAATCAGGAGGGATTGGTGCATATTTCGGAGATGGCTCCCTGGAGAGTGGAACACGTTGAAGATGTGGTAAAAGTCGGTGACATCATTCCGGTGTATGTAAAAGAGATAGACGACCTCGGCCGCGTCAATCTTTCGCTCAAGATTGCTCGCACTATGCTGGGGCAAGAGCATCCCAAAGCGCCGGAAGGTTCAACCAATTCTTCGAGCTCACGGGGAAGTGGTTTTTACGCACCGCATGAAGAGCGCGGAGGTCCCCATCGCCGACCGCCAGGAGGGCATCCGGGGGGCAGGGGGCGCTAAGAGTGGTGCAAAATCTTGGCACATGTGCTACAATACCCATTCAAAAAATGAGATGGATTTTTTGCAATCGTGAGGAGGTGTTCGATGGGGCTTATTCTGCAATTTCAGCGCCGGGCAATTGAAGCGGTGTTTGAGGATTGTTCATTAAAAATTTCCGAAGGACAAAGGCGTTATCTTGATGGAGAAGAGCTTTCGCTCCTGGGGGTAAGCGTCGGAGTCGGAACATGTTCGGATCTCCATGATGTGGATATCGCGGTGTTCGGCAAAAAAGCCGCATTTGACCTCCGAGCGAACCATCCCGTCTCTTTACCCAAAGAGTGTAGGGGAGCCGTTCTCCTACGGAGCCGCTTGGAAGGAGAGGTCGACCCGGAATGTCCCGTCGGCCCGGGCCAGTATGCGTTTGTGGTTGAGGGATTGAGAATTACACCCCGGCAAGGACGCGCCGTCCATTTTACGAGAAATTTTAAAAAGAGAACTTACATCGTGCTTGCTTAGAACCGGCGCAAAAAGGTTGCCGGTTTTTTTTATTGCTTTGTCCAAGATCGGCGCTTGGTATACTTTGCATTCTTTTGCGAATGGTCTACAATGTGTTTGAGTTCGCTATTTCTAATAATATTTTATATGTTCAATCTCTCTAGCGGCACACAACTTCTTACATCGGAATCCGTAACCGAGGGACATCCGGACAAGATGGCCGACCAGATTTCGGACGCTATTTTGGATGAGGTGTTGCGACAGGATCCTTACGGACGGGTTGCGGTAGAGGCTTTGCTTACCACGGGGCTCGTGGTGGTTGCCGGAGAAGTGACTACATCGGCATACGTCGATGTGCCTTCTATAGTCCGAAGAATCGTAAAAGATATAGGGTATACTGATTCCTCGTTCGGATTCGATGCGGAAACCTGCGGCATTCAGGTATCTATTCAGGAGCAATCTCCCGACATCGCTATGGGCGTTGGCACCTATCACAGGGAAAAGCCGGAGACGGTTGGCGCGGGGGATCAAGGCATCATGTACGGCTATGCAACGGACGAGACAAAAGAATTAATGCCCCTCCCTATAGTTCTTGCGCACCATCTGACAAGGAGGCTTGCCGAGGTGAGAAAGCGCGGTATTTTGAAATATCTGCGGCCGGACGGAAAGTCACAGGTCACCATTGAATATGAAGACGGCACTCCTCTGCGAGCACACACCCTGCTCGTATCCGCCCAGCATGATCCGAGCGTTACCCAAAAACGTCTGGCGGGAGATATTGAGCGGCATGTTATCCGAAAAATCGTTCCCAAAGAACTTCTTAAAAGAACCCGGATATTAGTGAACCCGACAGGAAGATTTGTCATCGGCGGGCCGCACGGAGATACGGGACTTACGGGACGCAAGATTATTGTGGACACCTACGGAGGTGTTGGCTCGCATGGCGGTGGAGCGTTTTCCGGGAAAGACCCGACAAAAGTTGACCGTTCTGCTTCCTATGCCGCGCGCTACGTGGCAAAAAACATCGTGGCTGCCGGCCTTGGGTCAAGGGTTGAGGTGCAGGTAAGTTATGCCATCGGCGTAGCGCATCCCCTTGCGGTGAATATCAATACCCATAACACGGGCGTGTTGCCGGATCATGAACTGCAGAAGATCGCGCTTAAGGTCTTTGACCTGCGTCCGGGCATGATTATTAAAAATCTTAGACTGCGCAGACCCATCTATCGGCAGGTTGCCGCCTACGGACACTTTGGAAGAATTGACCTTGATGTTCCATGGGAAAAAACGGATAAGGCGGCTCTGCTTAAAAAGTTTGCAGGGGCGCATCGTTGAATATCGCGTATTTAAATCAAATCACCGTCGAATAGCGACGGTGATTTGATTTCAGGAAGTCGGGCTGCTGGGAATTGAACCCAGTCATCATCCTCCCAAAGGATGCGTACTACCGGTATACGACAGCCCGTTACACTATGGCCCGATATTATACGTAATATTTTTTCTTCATTATCTCCTCCTCTTCTTGAATCTTTTTCTCCTTCATCTCCAGATATTTTTTCAGATCTTCTGCGGCGCGGCTACCAAATTCTTTTGTGCGCCCGGTGAGATATTCGACGGTATTTTTTTTTGGATCCTCAAGTACTTCGCCAAGCAGGGCATTAAGCACCAAGCCCACTTTCGGACCCGGTCCGCTCTCTAAAATGCGCATTACATCATTCCCGTCTATGGCCAGCATGGATGTTGAGATCGGGTCCTTTGACACTTTTTCGACCATAAACTGGAAGTGGCGCAATTTATAGGGTACGGCTTTGGGCACGCCGGAGCCGATGCGATCGGCTTCACGCACTCTTACCAAATCCTCAATATTTTCTGGACCGACATTTTTCAGAAGTCTACGAACAGACGACTCGGTCACTTCCCCGACGTTATAGTAGAAAAGGTGGTAACGCACGAGCAACGCAACTTTCTCTATAGTTTTTTGTGGGAAACGGAGGCGCTTTAAGAGTTCTTCCGTTGCATGCGCACCAATAACGTCATGGCCATAAAACGTTGAATTTCGGCCCTCGCCTCTTTTTGAGCGGGGCTTTCCCACGTCATGGAGCAGGGAGGCAAGGCGTACCACAAAATCGTATTTTTTTCTTACTGCGTAGGCAAGCGCTCGGACATTGTGCTCAAAAACGTTGTAGATATGGTGCAGATTCTGGTCTACGCCAACGCCCTCCTGCAGTTCAGGCATGATATACGGCAGGAGCCCCGCACCTTCAAGAAGCCGCACCCCATCCGGAGCGCCATTGGCCATGATGAGTTTTTCGAGTTCATCGCGAATACGCTCTTGCGAAATGCGTTTTAACCACGCAGAATTCTTCTTTATCGCCTCAAACGTTGATGGCTCGATGGAAAACCCCAGCTCGCTTGCAAAACGTACAGCCCGCATCATGCGGAGTGCATCTTCCGCAAATCGTCTTTCGGGGTCTCCCACCGCACGTATAAGTTTAAGCTTAATATCCTCCTGTCCCCCGTACGGATCAATAATTTTCTTTGTCTCTTGCGAGGCAAGCGCTATTGCGTTCATCGTAAAATCGCGCCTTGCCAGATCCTCTTCGATATTCTTGGTGAATTTAACCCCATCGGGATGTCGTTTGTCGGAGTATGATTCTTCGATGCGGAATGTAGTCACTTCAACTACGGAAAACGTCTTGTCCGCGTCCGATGTCTTTATACCAACCGTTCCGAATGTATTTTCATAAAAACTATCCGGAAAAAGTTTTTGCACTTCTTCGGGTTTGGCGGAAGTCGCAACATCCCAATCTTTCGGTGCGATACCGCGCAACAGATCGCGTACGCAACCACCAACGGCATAGGTCTCATGTCCCGCCTTCTCAAGCGCTTGCATTATATCTTTTACCTCTTTTGGAATATCCATAAAGCTTATTCTGCCATAAAAATATTATTTTTTCAATTGTCTAATTTTTGCTTCGCCCACCGGATCTCGCCGAAGGAAGCAGATGCTTCATAGGAGGTTTTGTGCTATTGACAAACCGTCTCTCTTTGCTAGCATGATGGCTATTACTATGTTCATTTACAAGAGGATATAAACTATATTCGAAAGGAGCCGTATGGGATTACCAAAAGAAACGCATACAAATAACGAGTGGCGCCTATTCGCCGAAGACGCACTTGCGCTCGCGCGCAAGGGAGGCGCAACCTATGCCGATGTCCGGATCCACCCCGAAGAGAAAAGTCAAGACATCACTGTTGAGGGAGATCGGGAAGAAGACGGCAGGGTGGTCAGCGTAAGCACGGGCGTAACGAGCGGTTTTGGCGTTCGTGTACTTTGCGACGGAGCGTGGGGGTTTTTTGCTACCGATGATCTCGACAAAAAACATCTCGAACGCATTGTGGCGCGCGCACTTGCCAGCGCCAGAGCGAATGCAAAGATCCGTAAAAGTCCTCTCGAGATCCTTCCCTTGCGGGAAGATGAGCGGGGACAGGAATATTTCTATGAATCCCCGTTTAAGATTGATCCTTTTGCCGTTTCACTGGAAGACAAAAAGAACCTTCTTCTTGCGGCAGATAGGGTCATGCGGGACGGCGGCAAGCGCGTCTTCAAGCGCAGCGGATATTTGAGCGCCTATCGGTTCCGAAAAATTTTATCCACGACCGACGGCGTTTTTGCGGATCAGACATTCACCCGCGTAGGCGCGTCCATTAACGCTCTTGCGGAGAGAAGTCGGAATGACGACGACAGGCAGAGCTGCTCTTATCCGTCAAAACATCCCGTGGTGATGCAACAGGGGTGGGAGGCGATTGTTGATTTTGATCTTGTGAAGCATGCCGCGCGCATTGCCGAAGAAGCGGACCGGTTTCTCGATGCGCCCGAAACTCCTTCTGGCATGCGCGATATCATTCTGATGCCCGAACAGAACAACCTTCATGCTACGCATGAAACAGTTCACGGCGCCGAGGGTGATCGGGTAGATAATAACGAGTGGTCGCTTGCCGGAGGATCGCTATTTTCTCTCGTGCTTGGCCAGATCGGCAGCTTTCCGTTCGGTTCGGACGCAGTGAACATCGTTGCGGACAGCTTAACTTCCGGCGGAGTCGGTACCTATGCATGCGATGACGAAGGCGTTCCTGCAAAGCGGACAATACTTGTCGAGAACGGCATCTGGAAGGGTCTTCTGGTTTCTCGGGAATGTGCACCGTCGCTGAACAAAGAGATTGGGAGAGAATACTTCACCGAAGCATCGGGTGCGATGCGCGCCTCAGGCTACAGCAAACTTCCTTTGATCCGCATGAACAACATCAGTTTGTTGCCTGGCCAGATGTCATACGAGGAAATGCTGGACCGGGCGCCGATCGGCACGATACGTTTTGCGAACAACACCAGCTGGTCGATCGATCCGTATCGGCGCGATTTCCTGTTCGGCACCGAGCTTGGATGGGAGAAGGTCTTGCGCGACGGACGGGCTGTCTGGGAGCCGCGGCGCAATCCCGTGTATCGCGGAGACAACCTGAAGCAGTTTTTCCGCAATTGCGTGGCAGTTTCAGACACGCCGGAGCTTTATGGCATCGGCAGCTGCGGCAAGGGAACTCCCGTGCAGGTCATGGCCACCGGACACTCAACTCCACCAACTTGGTTTAAGAATATTCGCGTGGACTCCGCGCGGGCAAGGAGTTAGCTCTATGGACAACATTCAAGACATAGCCATGAAAGTCCTTGAAAGAACCAAGCTTCGCGGAGCATCATTCTCCGAAGTGCTGGTTTCGCAAGGTGAAAGCTCTCTGAAGCGCATCAGCAAGGGACAGGTCTATCAGCCGACTGCCGGCGAGGGCATGTCCATCTCATTCAGCTGCATTATCGATGGCAAGCGCGTGAACAGCGCATGCGATTCTCTCAAGGCGCTCGACGAGCAGATAGAAAACATGTTCTTCCTGGCAAAGGATCTTCCTCGGGAGGAGAATCTTTTTGTGCCCGACAGGCCCTTTCCCAAAGTTACGCTGGGGCCCGGAGTAACGTACGACGAAGAAACCGCAAAACTCGAAGATGAACGCCTCATTGAGACTATCGGCCGCGTCAATGAGGTTCTTGCGCCCGAAGGATTCATCTTTGCTGGCTCCGTGTCGCATGGCAGAGACGAGATCGTGTTTGCAAACTCCATCGGCACGTACCAATCCTACATTTCAACGCGCGCAGCGCTACAGATCTTCGGCTTTGATCCCAAAGATTACTCCATTTCCGCGCTTCGCACGGTGGCTGGCAAATCACTTTCACAATTTCCTGTTGAGGAATTGGCCAAAAACGTCGCCGATAAACTTTCCTACCAGCGCGAATATCTTACCCGAAGCGGCGGCAAGCGCATCGATCCCTTCGAAGGAAAAACGGAACCGCGGCGCTTTGATGTCATTATGGAGCCGTCGTGCTGGGCGGGGCTGCTTGCGATATTTTCTGGCTCTTGGAATGGCAAAGAGTTTCACGACGGGACCAGCTTCTTTTCCGGAAAGCTTGGAAGCCAGGTCATGGGTAAAAACATCACCATTTTTGATGACCCTATGAGTCCCGATGGCATTCCCAAGCCCTTCGATTGGGAAGGGCACCCCACGGAAAAGCTTGCATTGGTGGAGGGCGGCATTGCAAGAAACGTTGTCTACGATTCGGCACTTGCGAAAAAATACGGAACAAACTCAACCGGGCACGCCCTACCCCCTTCCATGCGCTACTATGGCGCCGTGCCGGAACATTTGGTGGTCAAGGGAGGAGATTCCAGTGTCGAGGAGATGATCCGAGAATCCAAAGACCCAACCCTCTGGATTACTACTCTGCACTACATCCGTTGCACGCATCAGCAAGACGGCAGAGAAACGGGTACTACGCTCCACGGAGTATTCCTTGTTAAAGACGGCGAGGTGGTTGGGCCGACAGAACATTTGCGCTTTGAAGAAAGCGTGCCCGAAGCCTTGAGCCGCGTCACGCATCTCGGTCGCTCATTGCCCACGCTCTCGATGGAGACGGATGAGACGCCCTATATCGTACCGCCAATGCGCAGTGAAGGATTTCGATTCGTCAGTGTCGCGGATCGAAAAGTCTAGCTCCCATAACGCCGCTACAATGAATCTTAAAAACGCCCGTCAGAATATTCTGACGGGTTTTTCTTGATAAAAAAGGGACTCGGAGGTCCCTAGAGCGTTGTTACAGAGGGTATCGCACTGGAAGCGTCGAGAGGTTTTGTCCCCTCGATGCGCACCACCGCATAATTGGCAAGATCCAGATATTTGGAAACGCGCTGGACATCGTGTGCGGTAACCCGACGAAGATCATGGTATGAGGCATACAACTTTTCCGGTTTTCCGAAAAAAACCTGTCGGAACAGCTCTTCGGAAAGCTTGCTCGGGTCGTCAATGTTGTCACGAATCTCGATGCGCAATCGCCGCCGATGCCCGCGGATCTTGCGAGACGCGACGCGCCGTTTTTGTAACAGCTCGATTTCGTTCCGGATGATCCGCTCCGCTTCATCGAGATCTTCCGGGCGATCGCAATCTGCTTCGAAAAGCGCGAGGGCATAGCTTTTTGCAAATTCACACGCCGCTTCAACGGTATAGCTGATGCCCCGCTCTTCGCGAAGCGCCTGGTGGAGATGTGATGACATTCCGTTGCTCAAAAGTGACACAAGGAGCAGGAATGCCGCCTGATCATTCGGCGATCCAAGGATTGGCGATATGTTGAACCCCACAAGAAGATGGGATGATTCTTTTTGCCGCTCCACTCCATGTGCCTGCCGTCCGAGCTTCCGTACGGACTCAGGGCCCAGATAAGCCGGCGGACGTGGACCCCTCAGAGAACCGAAAACATGCCTTGTAAGTTCCATCAGTTCTTCGTGGCGGACAAGGCCGGAGCCTGCAATAATGAGGCGCTGGGGATTGCGATAGTATTTTTGATGAACTCTCGCAAGATCTTCCTTCGTCAGGCGGGAAAGGTTCTCGAGGGTCCCGTGAATAGGAAGACCCATGGCGCTATCCGGGAATAGCAGCTCGTGAACAACGCTCTGGACATATCCTTGGGGGTCATCGATAAATTCACTCTTTTTTTCAACTCTTACCACACCGCGCTCCTTTTCGAGCCCTTCAAAGGATGGATTGAGAAAGACGTCCGCAAAAGCCGAAAAATGTTTCTTTGCGGAGATCCATGACGGAGCAAGAACTTCGTACACGGTGAACTCTCTCTCGGTCTCCGCGCAAAGATTTCCTCCGTCGAACTCGATAGCCTCCACGAGCTCTCGGTTTTTCACGGACTTAGAGCCCTTGAAAATCATGTGCTCAATAAGGTGCCGAACGCCGGACCCCTTCCGGGTTTCCCATCCATGGCGCACGCCAAGGCGCAAGGAAACCTTCCGCGCGGTCCTGTCGCGGGCAGATGCCACGACAACGCCGCTTTTTTCAAGCGTATCTACTTCGATGCGGATGGGTTGGCGCCCGAAGTACAGTGTTTTACACATTTCCATGGCATCCACCCCTCTCTTTTTTCTGTTTTCCCAGTGCTGTCAAAGATCTTACAGGCTCACTGTAGCGCTAGAGAAACTTTTTTGCAACACGGTACATGCCATACCACGTTCTATTAAAAACAATGTCATACGAGTTGGCATAGGAAAATTCATTACCCCCAAAGCCGCGCTTGAATCGAGTGATCCCGGCCCAGTGAGGATTCCTATCATCAATACCCCAAAGATCGTACGTGTCACACCCCTCTCCCTTGGCATCCCGCATGATGTACCAGTGGAGAAGGTGCGGCGCCATCACATCGCGATTTTTGTTTGAGGATGCGCCATGCAGATAGGTTGCCGTTCCGTCGTGGAACATAATAAGTGCTGCGGCAAGCGGCATATCCATATATTCTGCCACATACATTCGCACATGCGACAGCGTCTCGTTTTGTGATTCGCTGAAGGTTTTGGCAAGCTTCTCATAGTGTGCCGAGTGGTGTGACGAAAAATCGTCGCGTTCGGCAGTTTGTTTCAGCAACTCCCAGAAAGTTTTTATTCCGCTTTCTGCGGGAACCTGTTTTACTAAAACTCCGCGACGCTCGGCAAGACGTACATTATATCGCGTCTTCTCGTGCATCTCCGCCAGAATCTCGTCCTCAGGTTTTGCAAGATCGATGACAATAGTATGTTGCGGCTGGACGCTTTTTATAGGATAGGTGAGGAATTGCGAATTACGAATTTCGAATTGAGAATTTTTTACAAATGGGACATCCCAACGCAAGAATATACTGCCCTCTTCTTTTGCAATCCGCGCAGCCCTACTTAAAAATTCTTCGATTTTTTTAATCCGTAATTCGCCAATAATCGGTCCGCGGGGGCAATATAAATAATTTTTCCCAAGCGGCAGATCGTGCCGTATTAACAGCGCGCTCCACGCGCTCTCCTGGGCGATTCGACCCGGCTCACCATAAATAAAAAAAGTCCGCCGGCCAAGCGACTCTTGGAACTGGGCCCATTCTTTTGTTTGCAAAAACGAACTCTCCATAAGCTACTTGCCCAGCATCTTCAAGGCAGAGCGTATCCGCTCCTCAATTTTGGTCAGGTCGGCAGGTAATTTCCGCAGAACTTCCTGTATCTGCCGCTCGCCGTAGCCGAACTTGCGAAGCGCATCGAATACTTCCGAATCCCCGATGTTCTTTGTTCCGCCTTCATAATGTATAACTTCTCGGATCTTGTCCTTGAGTTCCGCAATCACCCTTGCGGCAAGTTTTTTGCCGATGCCCGATACGGCAGTAAGAATGCCTTCGTCGCCGTGCGCGATGGCCTCCTGAAGTTTTTGCGGGCTTGAAGCGCCCAAGATATTCATTGCGGCTCTCGGCCCGATGCCGGAGACCGTGTTAAGCAGTTCAAAAAGCATCTGTTCGTTTTCGGTCGCAAAGCCATATAGCTCCAGAGCGTCTTCGCGCACGTAAAGAAACGTGTGTAGTTTGACTTTGCCCCCTTCTTGTGGTAACGTGAGATTCGTTTCATTTGAAACAAATATCTTATAGCCCGTTCCAGCAATGTCCAACACCACGAACTTTTCTTTTTTTGACGAAAGAATGCCCTCCAAAGATGCAATCATTAATTGCATGTTACCATATTTCGAGCTGAAAATCTATGCCGGATTTTAAACTTCGAACAGAATTCAAGCCCGAGGGAGACCAATTGGGAGCCATAGAAAAGCTGGCAGAGAATTTGCAGGCCCATGTTCCCTTTCAGACGCTTTTGGGTGTTACCGGGTCGGGCAAGACCTTCACCATGGCATCGGTTATTGAGCGGATGAAAAAACCCACGCTCATCATATCGCACAACAAGACCCTTGCCGCACAACTTTATCAGGAATTTAGGGAATTCTTCCCGGGAAACTCCGTGCACTATTTTGTGAGTTACTATGATTACTACCAGCCGGAGGCCTATATTCCACACACGGATACATATATAGAAAAAGATGCCAAGATAAATGAACTTATCGATAAACTGCGGCATGCCACAACCCAATCGCTGCTTTCCAGGAACGACGTTATCGTTGTCGCATCGGTCTCGTGTATCTACGGGATCGGGGAGCCCGTTGAATACGAAAAAGCAAGCATTGTGCTTGAAGTCGGTATCCGTGTTTCGCAGAAAGACGTGTTGCGCAAGCTCGCTCGATTGCAATTTACAAGGAATGATGTCGCACAGATCTTCGGCACCTATAGTGTTAAGGGCGAGGTTGTTGAGGTATACAGTATGACCGGTACGGAGATTGTACGCATGGAGTGGAGCAGGAATGTTATTGAGCGTATCACCGTGAGGTCGGGGACCCATGAACACGAAAGGCAGACGGCTTCCGTAATGATATTTCCAGCAAAACACTTCGTGACCCCGCAGGAAAAACTCCATGTTGCCCTAGAAAACATAAAGACGGAGCTGAAAGAGCGGCTGGCAGTTCTTAAAAAGAACAACAGGCTGCTTGAGGCGCAAAGGCTGGAACAGCGCACGAAATATGATCTCGAGATGATGCGTGAGACGGGGTACTGCAACGGCATCGAAAATTATTCTCGGCAGCTGGATTTTAGAGAACCGGGCAGGCCCCCGGCAACACTACTTGATTTTTTTATCCATGCCCATAAAAAGAACTGGCTACTTTTCGTTGACGAATCGCACATGAGCATGCCCCAGGTGCGCGGTATGTATAACGGAGACCGGGCACGAAAGGAAGTGCTTATTGATTATGGATTCCGTCTGCCCTCGGCGCTCGACAACCGTCCATTAAAATTCGATGAATTCGAAAAAAAAATACCACAAACAATATTTGTATCGGCAACTCCTGCTGCATTTGAGCTCGAGATATCAAAAAAACACGTTGCCGAACAGCTCATACGTCCGACGGGATTGCTCGACCCGACTATCGAAGTGGTTCCCGTAAAGGGACAGATACCGCGGCTTATGAAGGAGGTCTCCTTGCGCGTCAAAAGACACGAGCGGGTGCTCGTGGTAACGCTTACCAAGAGACTGGCCGAAGAACTTACGGATTACCTCAAAGAACGAAATATGAAAGTGCAATATCTGCATTCGGAAGTAAAAACAATGGACCGTCCGGAAATTTTGAAGGACCTTCGCTCGGGAAAGTATGATGTGGTAGTAGGTATTAATTTATTGCGCGAAGGCCTTGACCTGCCGGAGGTTTCGCTTGTGGCGATACTCGATGCCGACAAAGAAGGATTTTTGCGGAACGAGACGACGCTTGTGCAGACAATCGGCCGCGCGGCGCGACATGTGAACGGCCACGTTATCATGTTCGCGGATGCCGTGACTGTTTCTATGCGACGTGCGATTCGTGAGACCGGACGCCGCAGAAAAATGCAGGAGCTTTATAACAAAGCACACGGCATTACCCCACGCAGCATTCAAAAAGCCATTAAAGACTGGGAGTTCGCTTCCTATAAAGCGGCGACAGATCCTTTACAGGAACTTATGAAGACGATGTTCGAGCGCGAGGGGTATAAGGATCTCAAAAACATCATCAAGACCCTTGAGAAAGAAATGAGGCTTGCGTCCAAAGAGCTTGAGTTCGAGAAGGCGGCTGTCATTCGAGATCAAATTGCGGCGTTAAAAAAAAGAAAATGACCCCGCGTCAATTCTGCTGGGGCAAAAAGCCGTTTGGGCCAGACCGTTTTCGGTGAACCGGAGATGTCTTGAGGATTGTTCTATATAATGTCCGAGTATCCATGCTATGCGGCTACTTCAAAATATCATCAACCTCCACAAACCCGTAGGTCCCACATCGCACGACATGGTGGACCTTGTGCGCCGTGCGACCGGAGAAAAAACCGTGGGACACGCAGGGACTCTGGACCCATTCGCCCAGGGCGTGCTTCTTGTGCTTGTGGGGCGAGAGATGACGCGGCGGCAAAAAGAATTCATGCAATTTCCAAAGACATACGTTGCGACCTTGAAATTCGGCGCGACAAGCGATACGGACGATTTGACAGGAAGAATTACAGAATTGCGTATTACGAATGACGAATTAAATTCGCAATCCGGAATCCGAAATTCTGTAATTGCCAATGTGCTGAATTCTTTTGTGGGGGATATCGAACAGGTGCCACCGGCATATTCGGCGGTCAAATTGAGCGGCAAGAAGGCGTATGAGATTGCGCGCAAAGGAGGCGCGCCGGCGCTTAAACCGAAAACCGTCCATATCGAAAGTATAAGGATTATTCGTTATGAATGGCCCGAGCTTGAAATAGAAGTTGTGTGCGGTTCGGGAACCTATATACGAGCGCTCGCGCGCGATATTGGAGAAGAGCTTCACTGTGGCGCATATGTGGAGAAACTTGCCCGCACCCGCATCGGGCCGTACACCATTGAAGAAGCCGTCCACCCGGAAGATCTATCTATTGCATAATTATTTGGTTGTGGTAGCATGGGCGAGAGTAAATATCTTTACTCTCGCGGGCGACTGTTTTTACATACCTCTCTTATAATAGGTCGCCCAGGAGAGGATACTATGCCGATCACTTCATCAGCAAAAAAAGCTCTGCGACAGAGCGGGAAACGACATATCCGTAACGTCAAACAAAAAAACGCCCTCAAGGCGCTTGTTAAGGCATACCGCAAAGCGGTCGTTGCAGGAAAAAAAGATGAGGCAGCGAAACTTCTTCCCGGTGTCTATAGGGCGCTCGACAAAGCCGCCAAGCGCAGGAAGATTCTTAAGAAGAACACCGCTTCGCGCCTTAAGTCACGGCTGGCAAAGACGCTTGCAAAATCATCCTAAGTTCTTAACAGAAATTGTTCAAGGATCAGGCGCGGATTTCCTTCGCCTGTTTTTATTTTATAGTCCGCCGTAAGCAGGCGCTCGTATATCTTTTTAAGATCATCGATTGAGAAGTGCGCAGATGTGTTGCGATACTGCCGGATCTGCCAGGACTGAAGGCCGATAACTGCCGGCAGATCTGCCGGACTGATGGGACGAGATTCCGCCTCTTTTACCGCAAGCATGGCCCGCAAGGCATAGGAAAGAAGACCAAGAATCTTAATAGGGTCTTCGCCGATCGCAAATACTTTTAGCAGGATACACAACATCTCCGGATGATCTTTTCTTCCCATTGCGTCAATGAGCCTGAAGCCGTCCTGCGTTATGCGCTCCCAGCCAACTTTCGCCAATTCTTCCGGGCCCGCTTCTTTCGGAGCGCGGGAGTTCGCGTTCAAATACAAAGCCAACTTTTCAATTTCCTGTGAAACAACCGCAAGATCATTTCCGTGCGCCAGGGTAAGCGTGTGTGCCGCATTCTGGCCAAGGATAATGCCGCGGCTCAAGGCTTTCTCACGCACCCATCCGAAAAGTTCCTGCCCCGTAATTGTGTTATATTCTTTTGCGTGCGCGGGCTTTTTACAAAAACGATCTATAAAAATATCCTTTCTGCGCTCTTTCGTGTTTTCAGGTATGACATGGGTAATATGCACCCGCACATTATGCGCACCAGCAATGCGATGCTGCTCGATATGTTCCAGAAAATCTTGAGCAAAGGCTTTCGGAAACGATCCGATGCGCTCTACCGAAGCAATCCGGCCGGGATCAAAAAGGCTCTGCGTCTCAAGGTATTCAAAAATTCTTCCCGGCTCTTCGTCGTCTGGCAGAATGCGAAAAACGAGAGTGTCCGGCGGGACCCCCAATGCCTCTTTGTCTACACGCAATCCTTCGCCAAGCGCTTCTTTGATACGAAACGCATCAGTGCCGTAATAAAAGAAAATCAAAATTTAAAAATCAAAAGTCAAAATTTAGGAATATCGTGAAAGTTTTCTGCAAAAACTTTCACTCCATATTTTTGATATTTGATATTTCATTTTTAATCTTACTCTGTTGTCCAACTCACATTCGTGTACGGCTCTACGATCTCAACCCAGATATTCCCCGGCAAAAACGGGATCTCGTTGCCCGCCTCGTCAAGAAACATCAGCTTCGAAGACGGGTCTTTCTCATCTTTCTTCCATGTTCCCAGGATTTCCTCACCTCCCCGATACACGGCCGCATTTCCGGACCCCGTCACGGCAACGTCGTTATATTGCCCTTCAATCTGCCTGGATGCAGCACGCATCACCACCACGTTACGAACCCTAATGCCGTCTCCGGAATTCCTGTCCCGTTCGGTGATGCCGCCCCGTATGCGCGCATACAGACGTTCATTTGGATCATACTCGTATCGCACACGGAAGGGCCCGGCATATGCTATCTCAAGACTTCCTTTCTGAATGGGTGTGCTTGTCGAAGTCTCAAGATGTGTATATATGGGTGCGCGTCCCTCAAGCCGATATTGCAGGAAACGCGCTGCCTTGAAAAGCCGTGTCATGGAAGTAAAGCCGTTGTGGGGCGCAGGAAGATTTTCTTTGCGCCAAAATGCGCCGGTGGGATTGGTTAGGGCGTCGATATTGTCAATGGCATGCTGCTTTAAGAGATCCATGGCAAAGTGAGACCCGCCCCAGTGCGCATAGAGCGCATCAAGCCCCCTTGCAAGGAAAATGAAATCATGTCGGGCCGAGCGCACCGACCCGATTTCTATAGGATCGCGGCACACGTATACCGCCATAAAGCGCGTGATAGATCCGGTGATGACGGGCATTTCAAATACCATATCTGCCTCCTCCAGACTCGAGAGCGGGCGGGCTTGAGCGTCACCCGAAAGCATGACAGCAATCGGTCGGCGCAGGGCATTGGCGCAGCGCTCTCCGGTGAGAGGATTTTGCATTTCAGCTCCCGCTGTAGATGACGAAGCGCTTAATTCGGGAGCTTCGCTCGGAAACGCAGCAAAGGAAGGCGAGGGAGTCATGGAGACTCCTCCCAGGATAGTGCGCTCCTGGCGCCTCATAAATACAAAAAACAAAACCGCGATTGCCGCGATTGCCGTTACAACGAAAATGGTCTTTTTTTGGTCTAATACTATCATGTTTCTCCTCAACGGGGCTACCTTCGACGACGGCCGGAAAACGCGAACAGCTTCTTGATGCGCTCTACAATTTCTCTGGGCGTGTACTGGGCCTTTACCATATAATCATCTGCCCCAAGCTCCTGACCGCGCTCCATGTCGCTTTTCTGGCCAAGGTTGGTGAGCATCATTACCGGAATGTGTGCGATGGTGGGATCTTCCTTGAGGCGTTTGAGAATTTCAAACCCGTTCACTCCGGGCAGAATGATATCGAGTAGCACCAAATCCACCTTTTCTTTATCGAGAACTTTAAAAGCCTCCTCCCCGTCAATTACATCGAACACGGTGAATTTTTCATCCCGCAGGCGCTTAGAGAGAAGTTCGCGCAAGAATTTATCATCCTCTACAAGAAGAATTGATTTTTGCGGATCCGTTTTTTGAGTTTCTTCCGGCATGATAGCTATATTAGCAAGTATACCCTAAAAAATTATTGTGCAAAGGGGACGGTAAAACTCACCGTGGTTCCTGCGCCCTCCTGTGACGTTAGTGCGATAGTTCCCCCGTGGCGCTCCACGATGTTCTTGGCGATATAGAGGCCAAGTCCCGATCCGTCGGTTTGCATGCGAATCACGTTATCGCCGCGGAAAAACTTTGAGTAGAGCAGTTGTAGTTGGCTTTGCGGGATGCCAACCCCGTTGTCACTTATCGTGATGCGAACAAATTTTCCCTCGGGAGATGCTTCAATCCGGACCTCGCCACCGCTTTCCGTATACGATACGGCGTTGTCCAAAAGATTTTCGAAAACAAGCTCTATCTTTTCCGGATCTGCCGCAATAGGCCCAAGCCCTTCGGGAACAAGACTTGCTACGCGGATTTTGCGCGATTCGGCTTTTGGTCTTAACGTTTCCATGACCTTGTCAACCAGGCTCCGAACATTAGCCTGGCTGAATTCGTATCCGAACCTTCCTTCCTCAATCCTCGAAACATTAAGAAGGGAATTAACCAGACGAACCAGCCGATCGGTGGTGTCCAGCCCCTGAGCAACCACCGGTTTTTGGTCTGCGCTAAGCTTGCCCAAGTCCTCTTCCATCAGCATAGCAAATGCCCATTTAATTGACGAGAGCGGCGTACGCAGTTGATGGGCCGCGATGGATATAAAATCCGACTTCATTTTATTGAAGAATGTATCGCGCGTCACGTCGCGCATAACGATCATGTGGCCAACCTCGCTCCCATTCGTATCGGTAAGTATCGTGCGGACGATCTTCAATAATCTCTCTTCCGGATATTCAAGCCGTGCATCGCCCTGTCCATGCTCGTCCGTATTCGCATTCACTATAACAAGGAGATTGGCAATGTTCTTAATGGGGTAGGCCGTCTGACGCCGAATCTTGAGTCCCAGAACCTCACGGCTTTTCATGTCCAAGATACGCTCGCCGGCCCTATTGATAAAAAGCACTCTTTGGTCCTGATCGAGTATAAGAATACCGTCCGAAAGATTCTCCACAACAGTTTCGGTAAGCTGACGCGACTGAGAAAGCTCCGCGGTATGCTGGGCAAGGTTCCGCCGCAAGACCCAAGCAAATCCCAAAGACAGCATCAGTAAGAATCCCTGCGGTATAAGCTTGGAAAGCCTCTCGATTAAAACTTCTCCGGGGACATTGCGTCCAGCGTCGTACCCATAGAAGGCAAGCGAGAGAAAAAACACGAAAAACATCATGCCCTCGGAAAAAAACACCGCTGCTTCGATGATGGTAAGAAAGTAGAGCGCAAAGGACAGCGGCCGGAACGCATCGGTAGCGAAATACGAAAAGAGCGACAAAAAAACGATATCGCCGAAAAGGCTTAAGGTCGCAATTCCGAAAACTGTTCCGGCGGAAAGCCGCTCAATGCGCGAACCGATGAGTATTCTTAAAAAGATATTGAGAAATCCATATCCCAATATAATATAAAGCGCAGGATGCCACTCCGTACCCCCCAGTCTGAAGGACTGTGTGAGAAAGGCGTGCAAAAAGAACAACACCAAGACCGCCGCCCAGCGGATCTGAATGAGGCGTTGTGCTGCCCTTCCCCGTCGCATCGATTCTTCGCTCATCTCGTTAAAAGCAGGTCGCGGTCAATGCGAGTCTGCAAAGTTATTTTATGGCAACGATTTTATTTTTGATAAAAGTATATTAATTCAACAAAGCGATTGCATTTTCCGGCGGGATGCATGGCGTAGTAGGCGGATATGTTCTATGAGTTTATGCCACTGATTTTGTTTCACCCCAGCTCTTCCCCGCCCTACATTCCGCAATCAAGGGAACGTTCAATGTTGCGACTCGCTCCATTTCTTCTCTCACGATCTTTGAGGCTACGTCCAGTATACCATCGCGCACCTCAAAAACCAACTCATCGTGTACCTGCAGGAGCAGGTGTGCGCCGTCATCCAGCATTTCTTTCTTGAGGCGCTTCTCGATATGTATCATCGCCATTTTTACGATATCCGCCGCCGTTCCCTGAACCGGCATATTGATCGCCATGCGTTCTCCCGCGCGCCTTACTGCAAAATTTGTCGAGCGAATTTCTGGAATATAGCGACGACGGCCAAAAAGCGTTTCCACATATCCGCGCGCTTGGGCCTCGGCTTTCATGGCATCAAGATATCCCTTCAGGCCGGCAAATTCCCTGAAATATCCGGCTATGAACTCTTTGGCCTTTTCAAAATCAACCCCGGCCGTTTCGGAGAATGCCTGCGGTCCCATGCCGTAAAGCACTCCGAAGTTGAGCGTCTTTGCATGCATGCGCATGTCTTTGGTAACCTTGTCTGGCTTTGTGCCGAAAATAAGTGAGGCGGTTCGTGTATGAATATCTTCTCCGCGCAAGAACGCATCGCGCATTACCGGGTCTCCTGAAAGATGCGAGACAATACGCAATTCAAGCTGGGAATAGTCGGCGACAAAGAGCGAGCGCCCCTTCCCCGCCGTGAACATACTGCGTATCTCGTTCCCGAAAGCGCCTCGAATGGGGATATTCTGCATATTCGGGTCCTGCGAAGAGAGGCGTCCGGTGGAAGCCCCAAGCTGCATATAGGTGGTATGAACCCTATCCTTCTTGTCGACAAGGCCGGGCAACGTATCCAAATACGTTGTCTTTATTTTGAAAAACTCACGGTAGGAAAGTATCTTGGGCACAATAGGGTGAGCGCTTTTCAATTTTTCAAGCTCCGAAGCTTGGGTGGAGATGGCGCCCCCCGCAGTCTTGCGGATGCCTTTTATGCCGATCTGCATTTTTTCAAAAAGCACTTCGCGCAGTTCTTTTGTAGAATTGACGTTGAAGTCCGCGCCGGCAAGTTTATGGATATCCTTTTCAAGTCCGGCAAGCTCGCCCGCAAATCGTCCGGCAAGCTTTTGCGCTCTTTCTATATCAACACAGATGCCGCGCTCTTCCATCTCGGCAAGAATGCCGATGAGCGGCATCTCTATTTCATAAAAGACCTTCCCTAATCCCTGCTTTGTTATTTTTTCTTCAAGTACGCCTTTTAATCTCCCCAGATACTCATGGAGGCGCCAAGATTCTTGGGCGTCGTCACCCGAAATACGATGCTCTGCACCAAGTTCCTGTAAAACCGTCATCGCAAAAGAGCTATCCCGGGCGTTGGAGCGCGTAAGAAGATAGGCGATCTCGGTATCAAACACAAATCCCCGGAATGTCACACCCTCCTTCCGCAGGGCATGCCACAAGGACTTTGCTCCGTGGCAATATTTTGGAATAGCCGGGTCCTCTAACGTGCGGACGAGGGCCGGAAATTTTTTAAGGGATTCCTTGAAGTTGAAATATCGAACGTCGTCACCCATGCCCAATACCAGAAGGCGAGGAAGAGAGACTCCCAGGAGCATATCGGTTATCAGGGAGACCCCCAGGACCCCATTATTTTTTTTCTGGATTTTTTTTAGAAATTCCTCGTCAAGCGGTTCCGCGGATTTCTTTACGCTCGTTGCGCTCTGCGTAGACGCAGATCCGGCATCCTCCCGCGCTTCTTCGTCCCCGATGTGGTCCAGGCGCTCCACAAGGCTCACGAAGCCGAATTCCCTGAAAAGTTCCACAACGCGGCTACGTTCGTACTGCGCGCGACTCGTATTCTCGAGCAAGAACTCGAGCGGCACATCACAGTTAATGGTCGAAAGTTCGCGCGAGAAAAACGCCTGATCGCGATATTCAAGAAGAAGTTTCGCAAGATTCTGCGTAAGTGGTTTTTTCCAGACCGTTTCCCTTGCGGTCTTTTTTCTCTTGGCCGCATCCGCCGACTTTCCGGAACTTTCCTTTTTTACGTTTGCTTCCAAAAACACATAAAGTTTCTCGAGCGTTTCGAACTCCTGCAAAAGAGCGGAGGCTGTTTTTTCTCCGATTCCCGGCACGCCCGGGATATTGTCCGAGAGATCGCCCTTTAAACCCTTGAAGTCCTTGAGCTTAGAAGATCCGATGCCGAATCGTTTCTGTATCTCGTTCTCATTATAAATGAATGCCTCCTTAAGGCCGGATTTGAGCGTGTAAACCCGCGTCCCTTCGTTCACGAGTTGCAGTGTATCCAAATCCCCGGTGACGATAATACAGGAAATACCCTTCGTCTCGGAAAGCTTTTTTGCAACAGTTCCAATGACGTCGTCGGCCTCAAAGCCCTGTTTTTCCAGCACCGGTATGCCAAAAGCCTCAAGCATTTTTTTTACCAGAGGAATCTGCGCATACAACTCATCGGGAGCTTTTGCGCGCGTCGCTTTATATGCCTTATAGGCTTTATGCCGGAACGTGGGACCGGCAAGATCGAATGCCGCTGCCACGTAATCGGGTTTGAGTTCGCGCAGCACCTTAAGAAGCAGTGATGCATAGCCATAAACTGCGTTCACCAGTTCTCCTTTTGGAGAGGTGAGCGGCGGCAAGGCGTGGTAACTGCGGTGAATGACCGCGTTTGAATCAATGATGACAAAAGTTTTCTTTGTATGGACGTTTGGCATGAAAAAACTTTACAATTTTTCCAAGGAGGAAAAAAAGACGATGCGGCGGGTCCCCGGACCCGTATGCGAGAATTTGATAGTAAGGCGATGCTTAGGAAGCAGGCGACGCAAGCGATTCCCCCACTCAATAAGCACGATTGCATGGGAATCGGCAAAAATGTCGCCAAGACCCAGCGTTTCCATGTCGCGCGAACGTCCAAGGCGGTAGCAATCAATGTGAAAAAAATTGCCGATGCGGCCGAACCGGTACTGTTTGATCAAAACGAAGGTGGGGCTTAAAATATTTTTCGCAACTCCCAAGCTCCGCGCAAATCCTTTGGCAAACGTCGTCTTGCCGCTTCCCAAATTTCCCTCGAGCGAAATAACAAGCGCATGCGGCAGACGGTTTTTGCAGATCGTTTTAAGGGCTTCCTTCGCAAGAATTTTTCCAAGTTTTTTGGTTTCTGAGGCGCTTTTTGTTACGACCCTCATATATAACATGCTACCATGCCCGCACATTTGATAAAACAAAGACCCCCGACGATGTTCTGTCGGGGGTTAGCGAGATCGGCATTGCCGTCTCACCGATTGTTATAGAGCTTGTTGTCGTACTCCACGAGCTCCATGACCTGTTCGAAGGTTAATTCTTCTTTCTTCTTTGGAGCAGTTTGTGCCGGAGCCGGAATGCTTGGTCGGGCTTCGTGCTTTACGATAACCTCGACCCGAAGCGCCTGTTGCGCCCGGACCGGCGGAGCAGAATCGGGCCCTGCTTGCGAAGCTGGAGCACTTTCTGTCTTGGCCAGAGCCGGAGGTTCGCTGGCGGGTTCCGTTTTTGCTTGAGGAAGAAATCGGACATCAATGTTTTTTCTCTCCCCGCGCTGATATTCTCGGACCTGATCAACGGTTTGTTTCATCGGAGCGTCCCCGAGCGCAGACACAATGTCTGTCGCAACCGCTAGAAGTCCGATGCCGCCCATGACAAGAAGCACAAGGCCTGCGGTTTTTGCCTCCTTGTTTTCACGATAGCGCAGATATATACCCAGGCTTCCCAGTACCAGTGCGACAAAGGCAACCGACATCATCCGCTGTTCCACGTGCCTGAAGTAGAACAGATACAGCGTGATGACCACGGCGCTTCCGGCAACCGCGGTGAGAAGCGCGTAGGAGAAGCGTTGCGCAATCTTGTCTACGAGGCTCTCTGCTGCGCCGGTCCCGATGAACCACAGGATCGCCAGGAAGAATGCCAACACAACGCTCGGGTAGCCCGGAACGATGTATCCGAAGAATGCTTCGAAGAACGCAAGCACAAAGGCCTCTGCGACCACGAAGCCGGAAATTCTCCGATAACTGACGCCTATAACTTTCTTCCCAGCCATGCCGCTCTTGAGACGGCCGTAGACCGGAATCTCTTTGGTCAACCAGCCCCACACCTCTTCCCAGCTGGTAATGTCTTTCGTACCATGCCGCATCTTTCTGAAAAAGATTGCGGTAGCGATAGCAACGAACGCTATGCCGTTCCAGGGATAGGGCAGATAGTAGGCTGCTGGAAGAGCAACGGCGGCGCCACCAAGGAAGGCAAATCCAACAAATTGTTTCTTCGGACCGCCTCCAGCAGGCTGTTGAGTAGCTGGAGCTTGGGGACCAGCAGGAGTAACCGCGGGTTGCGCGCCCCCGCCGATATTGAGGGACTGTACGCGGTACGCCCTCTTTATCAGATACACGGCGCCGCCCACAACAGCGATGATCAAAAGGTACAAAACATGATAAATCGTCATTTTCTCATCTCCTCTTTTCTGTGAGAATTTGTTTTAAGGGGCGGCGTTTGTGCGCCGCCCCTTTGTGACCTTCGTTAATTTCTCCTTCGGAGAACCGGAGGTTGGCCAAAGTCTGCATCCTCCGATTGAGCGGAGGCCAGCTCGGCCTGAACTGACCTACTCCAGCGAATGTTCGCAAGAGCCGCAACCGTCCCATGCAACACCGCGAAATACGGCGTTGACGTGGAGGATTGTTGGTTCGAATACATTCCACCGAACACCCGCTGCGAGAGTGAGCGGCCGATGGTCTCGCGACCAAAGCCGGTTTGCACGCCGATCGTGGTAAGTTGGCTTGTAAAGGACTCGGTCCGTTTTTCGCGGACCACGATACGTACACGACCCGTCCACTCGGATTGCTTCCGGGCGCGTCCATACGGGCCGACTTCTAGTCGGCTCCCAACGCTTCCGCGGCTTACTCGTTCCGCGCCGACGGATACCACGTAGGGCGGCAACTCGATGTTGCCCCGTTCCCTGCCGATGTTTCTTCCGCCGAGTATCACCTGGATTTGCTGGATTGTTCCTGGGTCATCCACAACATCCGCTCCACAGAACATGAGGGCATCGCGGACAATCTCGATCGCCTGCGCGGTCTCCTGCCGGGAATAGCGGACATACATGGTGCGCGAAGTTGGTATTTGTGTCACCACGACCGTTTTTCCACGGAGTGGAAAGTTGTCGCCACAAATCGATTCGAGCTGGCTTAACTCCTGCGAAGCCCGTGCTTCTTGAGACGCGGATTCCTGCCGTTCAGCTTTCGCATCGCGGCGAGCGATGGCAATCGTTGCAATCGTAGCGCCAACGCCAACGCCTATCGCGAGCCCCTTTTGCCACGTCGGAACCTTCTTGCGAGCGCTTGCCGGCTCCGCAAGACCAACCAGAATCGATACAACCATTAAACCAACCAGAACTTTCTTCATGTTCGCATCCTCCTCAGAATTTTATTGTCAAAGATGGCTCTGACAGGATTTAGCTTAAATAAGCCATTTCCTATCCAATATGTTAACTATACACCCTATTTTAATATTTGTCAAGTATAACCTCGCACCAATTCCGTCGGCAAACCGTGGTATACAAAAGTCATTTTCACGGTGACGCCTGGCGGCTTCCAGCTGTGCCATACAGAGTCCTATTGGAGAATTGGTACGGGGTTTCGTTTCGTAGCTGAAATTTCCTGCAGAAATTTCAGACGAAACAT
>JAUSGO010000033.1 GCA_030649025.1 bacterium
CGCTTCGGGAGAGGCCTATGTCCTATCAGCTAGTTGGTGAGGTAACGGCTCACCAAGGCTATGACGGGTAGGGGGTGTGAGAGCACGGCCCCCAACGACGACACTGAGATACGGGTCGTACTCCTACGGGAGGCTGCAGTCGAGAATCTTCGACAATGGGCGAAAGCCTGATCGAGCGACGCCGCGTGCAGGATGAAGGCCTTCGGGTCGTAAACTGCTTTTGCCGGGGAAGAATTTCTGACGGTACCCGGCGAATAAGGGGTTGCTAACTCTGTGCCAGCAGCAGCGGTAATACAGAGACCCCAAGCGTTATCCGGATTCATTGGGCGTAAAGCGTCCGCAGGGGGTTGTGTTAGTCTTGCGTTAAATCACGGGGCTTAACTCCGTAACCGCGCAGGATACGGCACGACTTGGAGCGCGCAAGAGGCAAGCGGAACTCATGGTGTAGCAGTGAAATGCGTTGATATCATGGGGAACACCGAAGGCGAAGGCAGCTTGCTGGGGCGCCGCTGACCCTCAGGGACGAAAGCGTGGGTAGCGAATGGGATTAGATACCCCAGTAGTCCACGCCCTAAACTATGTTGACTAGCTATGCAGAGTATCGACCCTCTGCGTGGCGAAGCTAACGCGTTAAGTCAACCGCCTGGGAAGTACGGCCGCAAGGCTAAAACTCAAAGGAATAGACGGGAGCTCGCACAAGCGGTGGAACATGTGGTTCAATTCGACACTAAGCGAGGAACCTTACCAGGGCTTGAAATTCACCTGAAGGTGTCCCGAAAGGGGTGCCGTCTTACAAGGACAGGTGTCCAGGCGCTGCATGGTTGTCGTCAGCTCGTGCCTTGAGGTGTTCCGTTAAGTCGGGAAACGAGCGCAACCCCTATTGCCTGTTATAAGTGTCAGGCGAGACTGCCTTCGCAAAGAGGGAGGAAGGTGGGGATGACGTCAAATCAGCATGGCCCTCTGATGCCCTGGGCTACACACGTGTTACAATGGCCGGTACAAAGGGTCGCCAACCCGCAAGGGGGAGCCAATCCCACCAAAACCGGTCCCAGTCCGGATTGAGGGCTGCAACCCGCCCTCATGAAGCCGGAATCGCTAGTAAACGCCGATCAGCCTCGCGGCGTTGAATACGTTCTCGAGCTTTGTACTCACCGCCCGTCAAGTCAAGGGAGTCGGTAATGCCCGAAGATTATCTTTATGATGAGCTAAGGCAAGATCGATAACAGGGGCTAAGTCGTAACAAGGCATCGGTAGCGGAAGCTGTCGATGGAACATTTCTTTACTAGAAATATATCTTACAAGGATATATTTCTGGGTGTCGGTACGGACGTCGTATAAGTGTACGGTATTGTGCGGTGTTGTGTGGATCGAACCACCACGCCGCACCAAACGGTATGCTGCAGCGGCGAATAAGCCGTAAGTGTTTGCCGAAGGACTTTGGAAGATCGGCTCGTTTCCGGTGACGTCCACCGGAAAATTCAGGGCAACGAAAAGCACAAAAACCCCCTTTTGCGGGGGTTTTTGTGTTTTTTCATTTTATTTGAAAGGATCCCCCGCATAGGGTAATCTTATAAAATGAGAGAGGCAGGATCCGAACCAAAATCTTATACTATAGTAGAGACGGAGAGGAAGGAAGCCTATGAACGCCTGTGCGAGGGCAAGCCCGACGCCCTTTATATTTTGGCTCGTGATATTGTAAAAAATGAAGCAACCGGAGAATATAAATCGGGAAGTTACGGGAGCAAAGGAGACGTCCATGGGTTGATGGGTGGCGCAAAGGCCCGAAGTATCGCGGCGGCCGAACTACATCGTTTCTTTCCCGAAGCAAAAGTGGTTGCCAATAGCTGGATAAAGACTGAACCGGCAAGCTTTGCCCGTGTAACTGCCGAAGAACTCCAGAAAAGGGGCGTAGATGAAAAAACGATCATTCTTCAAGAAAACTCCTACTCTACATTTACTGAACTTCTCGAGCTTATAAAGCTAATCGCGGCAAACGACTGGCATCACGTATCGGTAATAACCAGCGACTTCCATATCCCGAGGTCGAAGGCAATGCTTGAGCATATTGACGAGCTCCATGATCCAAACGGCTACTGGGAACAACCGGAAGTTCAGGAAGCCCTAAAAAAATTTAAAGAAATGCGATCAAGTGTACGAATCACTTTTGTCTCCGCGGAAGAAGTGCTGCTTGCGACTAGCCCGCATTATAAAAAAGTCGTTGACGAGGCACGAGGGCTTCCCGCCTGGAAAACCACAATGGAAATGGAGCAGGCTGGAACGGCACAGGTTCTTGAAGGGACATATTGGAAGAACCTTCCGCCAACATCTGTAAAGCAATAGCTTTTTCTAATTGATGTGCCCTCGACAGGAATTGAACCTGTACTACCTCCTTCGGAGGGAGGCGTTGTATCCGTTCAACTACGAGGGCATGATGCTCACTGTTATACACTATTTACGCGCCGCGGTAAATCCCGCACTTATCGCGATAAGTGCGGAGCAAACTCCATAGAAACCCCCGACACTAATCGTCCGCAGTCGGTATATCCGTAGACATGTGACAAAATTATTTTTTAAAATCTTTATGCATCTTACACGTTATTTGCGGCGCGTTGCCCCGCTAGCGGACAATTAGTGTGGGGGTAAAGAAAAAACCCGAGCCCGAAGGCTGGGGTTTGTTTGTATGAATATGTAAATCACAGAAGTTGGTCGGCAAGCTCTGCCAGCAGTGAGCGCTCGGTTTTCACAAGGGTGATGTGCCCATATACCTCTTGCCCCCTGAACGCTTCAATGGTATCCCACAACCCATTCGATGTGGGGTGGCAGTACGGATTGACGATCTGATGTACGTCGCCGACAAGCACAATCTTGGTGCCTTCGCCCATGCGGGCAATGAGAATCTTCGTGTCCGCGTGGTCGATGTTCTGCACCTCATCTGCGAGCACGAAGCTCTTGTGGATGGTGCGTCCCTGCTCGTAATTTATAGGAGTAATACGAAGCAGTCCCGCCCGGATGAAATCGCCCATGCTGGTAAGAGCCGCTTTGGTTTCCGTATCTCTGTCGGACTTTTTCCATTTTGAATTTTGTTGACACGCAGAGACCCCTCTTCGTTTTTCGAGCATTAAGTCAAAGTTGTCGAGGATGGGAAGCGTCCATGGGCCAAACTTTTCAGAGATGTCGCCGGGAAGAAATCCAAGCTGATTCCCAAGCTCGAATGTCGGACGATAGATAACCAGCTGATCGTACAATTCCTCGAGCTGTTCGTATCCGGCAACGAGCGGCAAAAGGGTCTTCCCACTGCCGGTCGCCCCCTTCAGGGTCACAATGAGTATCTGGGGATCTTCGAGGAGGGCGCATGCGAATGCCTGTTCATTATTAATGGGGCAGATGCCCCGTTCTGTTCCCTTCGGAGTAGGTTTTGGAACATAGCGGAATACCCCGTCCGCCTTTTTATAAATTGCCAAAAGAGTCTGACCGGTCGGGCGCACCAAGTAGCAACAGTGATTGGGATATAGGTTCTCCGGAGGCTGCTCCAGGGCTTCAAACACTTTTTCGACAGGGACCGATTCTTGTTCATGGAGCTGCCGGAAAATATCGTATGCTCCTTCCCGAATGAGGGGAAGGGTCATGATTCCCGTGAAAGACTCGTCAGTCGCCGAAGAGCTTTTCTGGAAGGTATATGCTTCGGTTTCAAGGCCGATGGCGCTCGCAATGATTCGTACGTTAAGGTCGTTACTTTTGACCACGACAGGCCGACCGTGTTTTTTTTGCCAACGATATCCGGCGAGTATGATCCTGCTATCGTTGCTCTCTTCCAGCGCAATGGGGTGTTCTGCGAACTTGATCGGCTCAATATCCACATAGAGTCTGCCACCGCCTTGTTTCGGCACTCCCTTTTGGAGAGAAGCCGCATCCCCGTATTTGGCAATGTTGTTGGAGGCCTGTCTTGACTTACTCTGCGCATTCCTGTCGCGTTGATCGCTCTTGAGTTTATCAAGTTCCTGAATGACGCAGATATGCACGAGCACATCGTTATCCCCGAATTTCTCTACGGCCTCGGGGTCTTGGATCAATACGTTGGTGTCCAGATCGAAGACCTTTTTTTCGTCAGGCAAGTTGCGCTCCTTTGGCACTCGGGATTTGGTAGGGATTATTGATGTCTTTCAATGTACAGAATCGGATACTACCATATTTTGCAAAAATTTACAAGTCCGCCTAAATTTTGTTCAGAAAAATTCAGGCGAGCAGGTTCTAAGAGTCTGCTATGCCTCGGGGAAAATGACATTTATGAGGCGGTCTTTCACAAAGAAGATTTTTGTGGCAGTTCTGCCATTAAAATATTTTTTCAACTTCTCATCTTTCTCTGCGGCATCCTGCGCATCTTTTTCTTCTGTGCCTTTATGAAGGTTGATGGTGCCGCGCACCCTTCCGTTTATCTGCACGACGAGATTGAACATTTCATCTTGCGCAAGCCCCTTCTGATACGCGGGCCATGGCGCAAGATGAATGCTCTTGTTGTAGCCGAGTGATTCGCTCCAGAGCTCTTCCGTTACGAACGGCGCAAAAGGAGCGAGTAGCTTCAGGAATGATTCCCGATATTCCGTAGAAATGTTGTCGGAGTTCTCCATCTCGCGAAAGCAGACCATGAGTGCGCTTATGGCCGTATTGAACTTTAACTGCTCAATATCTTCGCCAACCTTCTTTATGGTCTTGTGTAGAGTTTTTAGAATATTTTTGCTATCTGTCGCGTCTTTCTTGCTTGCCGGCGCGCTTTGATAGAATTTCCAAACGCGATTTAAAAATCGGTTCACGCCATGTATCCCACCCGGGTTCCACGGACCGCCCTGGGAGTAATCTCCCATAAAACAAAGATAGAGGCGCACTGTGTCTGCCCCGAAATTCTTCACAAGGTCGTCGGGGTCAACAACATTGCCCCGCGACTTAGACATTTTTTCTCCATCGGGGCCCAAAATAATACCCTGGTGCCGCAAGGCGGTGAAAGGTTCTCGGAAGGTAAGATGCCCGGCGTCAGCCAGGGCCTTGGTGAAAAACCGGGCGTAGAGCAGGTGCATCACCGTGTGCTCGCTTCCGCCGATGTAGAGGTCTATAGGAAGCCAATGTTTCAATTTTTTTGCAGACGCGAATTCTTTGTCGTTCTTAGGGTCGGCATAACGCAAAAAGTACCATGAAGAGTCCACAAACGTGTCCATGGTATCCGTCTCGCGCTTGGCAATAAGGCCGCACTTGGGACACGTTGTCTTTACGAACGCATCCGAGCGCGCAAGAGGGGATTTGCCGTCTCCCGGCGGATTGTAATCGTCAACGTCCGGCAGGAGAACAGGAAGCTCTTTTTCGGGTACCGGGACAATGCCGCATGATGTGCAATATATGACAGGAATAGGTGCTCCCCAGTATCTTTGGCGCGATACTATCCAGTCATGGAGCTTATAAGTTACCTTCGGACATCCCCAGCCCTCTTTCTCCATCCAGCGAATCATCGCCGGAAGTGCTTTCTCCGTCTCTATGCCGGTAAATTTATCCGAATCCGCCATCCACCCGTTTCCGGTATACGCATGATCTCCGACGGTTTTTTGCCAAATGTCGGTTTCCACATCCCCCATGCCGGGAGCAATGCCTTTAATGACCCAGGTTATCGGTAAGTGAAATTTTTTGGCAAATTCAAGGTCTCGTTCGTCGTGCGCCGGAACGGCCATGATTGTGCCCGTGCCATAGTGCCCCAGTACGTAATCGGATATCCAGATGGGAATTTCTTTTTTTGTAGCCGGATTTATGGCATAGCTTCCGGTGAACGCTCCGGTCTTTTCTCGCTCGGTGCTGGTGCGTTCTATCTCCGTGGCCTTCGCGGCCTGCATAATGTATGCTTCAACGGTTTTTTGTCGTTCCTTTGTTGTCAGATCCTTTACCATCGGGTGCTCCGGCGCAAGCACTAAGTATGTAGCGCCGAATATCGTATCCGGGCGCGTAGTGAATACTTTGATATCCGATCTTTTGTCCTTGATGCCAAATTGTATTTCCGCTCCTTCGGAACGGCCAATCCAATTCCGTTGCACGGTCTTTGTTTTTTCCGGCCAATCGAGCATATCGAGGTCGCGCAAAAGCTCGTCCGCGTATGCGGTTATCTTGAACATCCACTGTTCTACTTTTTTACGAATAACCTCTTCTTTGCACCGTTCGCATCTTCCGTCCACCACTTGTTCGTTGGCAAGCACTGTTTTGCATGATGGACACCAATTTGCGGGTATTTTCGCCCTATAGGCAAGCCCTTTTTTGAATAATTGCAGGAACATCCATTGGGTCCATTTGTAGTATTCGGGATCTGCGGTAATAACCTCGCGCGACCAGTCGTATGACGGTCCCATGCTGTAAAGCTGTTTGCGCATCCGCTCTATATTCGAGTACGTCCAGTCTTTCGGGTGTAATTTTCTTTTTATCGCGGCATTCTCGGCGGGCAGTCCGAACGCGTCAAAGCCAAAAGGGCTCATGACGTTATATCCCTCCATGCGTTTTTTTCTGGCGACAACATCCGCCGGAGCGAAATTATACCAATGGCCGATATGGAGATCCCCGGAGGGATACGCGAACATGACGAG
Source organism: bacterium (assembly GCA_030649025.1). NCBI lineage: Bacteria > bacterium. The sequence goes on from JAUSGO010000033.1 coordinate 6,609, forward strand.
GTGATAGAATTTCTTCCTCGAGTCATCATCCGCGGCCTTATACGTGCCGTCTTTCAGCCACGCCTTCTGCAACTTCTCTTCAATTTTTTTGTGGTTATAGAGTTTCATTGCGTAAGACGCATTAGATCGCAAATGCCGTTCTGGCATTTTGCGTTGTTTGACGCGCCACTTCATCAAAAGATATATTTTTTATCTCTGCGATTTTTTCTGCGGTGAATTTTACGTAGCTTGGTTCATTGCGCTCTCCCCGGTGGATTGCGGGCGCGAGGTAAGGGCAATCGGTTTCCAGCACCATGCGTTCAAGGGGAATATTTTTCACTGCTTCCAGAAGTTCGGGATCGGAAGCTCCTGGAGTTTTTTCTTTTCGGGGTTTGAAGGTGATGATGCCGTTGAAACTGATGTAGCAACCCAGGTCCAGAAATTTTTTCGCTTCCTCCCAGTTGCCAATAAAGGAATGGATGATAACATTGCTTAATATTTTGCGGCGCTCTCTGAGAATCTCATAAATATTCTGATAGGCGTCGCGCGAATGTACCATGAGGGCCTTTTTAAGTTCCGAAGCCAGCTCTATTTGCTGTATGAATGCGTCTTTCTGAGTGCGTTTTATTTCCTCTGCCTCGCTATCCGGCAGGTGGAAGTATTCAAGCCCGCATTCGCCGATGCCAATCACTTTCTCATGTTTCGCAAGCGTCTTATATGCTTCATAGTCGAATTTCTCCTCTCGAGAGTCAAATCCGAATTCCTCCTCGTCGATATGCTGTGAAAAAAGATGTACGGGGTGGAGCCCCACAACCGCGTATACGCCTTCTGGGTAGTGCCCGGCATATTCCACCGCGCGGCGCGAGGTATCAATTTGCGAGCCGACGTTTACAACCCAAGTACCTTCGTCAAGCGCGCGCTGTATGACCGCATCACCATCGTTCTTGAAGGCGTTGAAGTTCACATGCGCGTGAGTGTCGACGAGGAGGGGATTCATATACGCGGGAAAAGTGGCTTGCCTTTATGGACCCGAAGCTTCACATTTCGGTCTATCGTAAGAGTATCGTCGGCAATACCGAATTGTTTATCGATTTCTTTATAGATGTCAGGAAGAAATCTTCTTGAGAGTCTTCTGATGCGCAGGATCAGGCGTGAAAGATTCGCTAAAATACTTTCGGTATCATCACCCGATTTACTCCAAGGTTTTTGTTCGTCTATATATTGGTTTCCGAGCATCACGAGCTCCCATAATACGGAGAGTGCCATATGCAATTGATAGTCGACAAGGCCTACATTGATTCGGCGCTCAGCGTCTTCCATGGGTTTTGTGAAAGTTTCATCGCTTCGTCCGAGGTTTGCAATTCCTGACTTTTCTGCGAGTGTAGCCACTCGAGAAACTAAATTCCCAAGGCCATTGGCCAGGTCGCTATTATAGCGCTGGATGAATTTTTCTTCGCTGAAGTCACCATCTTCAGTTGCCGGAATCTCGCGTAAAAGGAAGTATCGTACTGCATCAGCGCCATATTTCTCTACCAGTTCAAATGGGTCAACCGTATTTCCGATGGATTTTGAGATTTTCTGGCCATTTACCGTCACATATCCATGCACCATGATATCAATGCCGTTTTTGGGGAATATGCCGGCCGATTCAAGCATCGCGGGCCAATAGATGGCATGGAACCGCATAATGCCCTTGCCAATGACATGGAGCACCTCTGCGTCGGGCGCATTCCAGTATTTTTCAAATAACGCCTCGTCGCCAGAGCCATATCCGAGCGCGTTGATATAATTGGTAAGCGCATCAAACCATACATACATCATCTGCGAGTCATCCCCGGGCACAGGAATACCCCAGTTCTTTGCGCGCTCGTTTGAGCGCGAAATGCTAAAATCTTCCAGTCCCTCTTTGATGAAGTTCAAGACCTCGTTCTGGCGGCTTTTTGGATGAATGCGGATTTTATTGTTCTCAAAAGCGTCCAGAAGGAATTTGGAGTAATCCGAGAGCTTGAAAAAGTAGTTTTTTTCGTGTACGGGCTCCGGTTGCGTTTTGTGTTCGGGGCACAAGCCGTTCTCCAGTTCTTTTTCAAGGTAAAATGTCTCACAGCCCGTACAGTAAAGCCCCTCGTATTCTTTTTGGAAAATGTCCTTTTTACACGCTTCCCAAAATTTCTGCGCGCCTTTTTTGTGACGTTCCTCCGTTGTGCGGATGAAATAATCAGCCCCAATATTGAGCGATTGGGTCAATTTGAAGAATACATTAGCATTTTCGTCAACGAACTGCTGGATCGGCACACCTGCTTTTTCTGCCGCCTGCACGTTCTTTATGGAGTTTTCATCGGTGCCGGTGAGAAACCGCACGTCATCTCCCGCTTCCTTGTGAGCCCGCGCAATAACGTCGGCCTGCACCAATTCCAAAGCAAAACCAATGTGGGGTTTGGCATTTACATAGGGAATTGCGGTAGTGATGTAGGATTTTGACATGGGTTACTACGACACGATGATTACGAATTCGCCACGCGGATTTTTTTCAATTTCCGGAAGAATTTCATCAAAAGTTCCGCGATACACTGTCTCAAACTTCTTGGTCAATTCCCGGCAAACAATCACCTTTGTTACTTGTTTTTTGTTATCTGCTTCTTTGAGCTCTCGAAGAGAGCGAATGATGCGATGTGGAGATTCGTAAAATATTACCGGGTATTGCGCCAGCACGATTTCTTCAAAGAATTTTTTTCGTTTCTTCTTGTGCGGCGGGAACCCCATAAATAAAAAACGGTCTAGGGGAGTTCCTGCAATGCTGGAGGCGGCAATTAAAGCGCTTGGACCCGGGACGGGAGAAATGGTTACCGTGCTCCCAAGTGCGCGTACTACTTGAGCAACAAGTTTTCCGCCGGGATCCGAAATGCCCGGAGTCCCCGCATCGGTGGCATAGGCAATGTCCTTCCCGTCTTGCAGGAGCGCAATGGCTTTTTCTATGGCTTTATCCTGGACCCGCTCTCGCAGTGACAGAAGAGGCTTGGATATGCCAAAGTGCGCAAGCAGTTTTCCGGTGACACGCGTGTCTTCGCAAAATAACGTATCAACTTCTTTAAGAATCCGTAATGCCCGAAGCGTCATGTCTTCCAAGTTTCCGATAGGAGTGGCTATGATATAGAGCGTAGGCATGTGGGAGTGCTACCGAACAACCATTCGATTTCGCTTTAAAAGTCTATTCGACAGCAGTCACATTTTAGCCGATTTCGGTGTGTTTGGCAAAGAACCTCGGGCATCGGCCCGAGGATATTTTGGTTGCGTGTCCAGATTTGGCAGACACCGAAAGCTAATTCTTATATAAATTCGTAAGATATGCTTCTATGGCAAGCGTTTTGGTTCCTGTTTGCGTACCCCAGGTCAGAGTTATTGTGAATTTTTTGGTGTCCGGATCAAGGGTTCCGGAAGAGGCAATGTCATCATTGGTGTCGCGATACACGTTTTGCATCACCGCCGTCCGAGTGAAAAAACCGTCGAGCGCTCCGGGATCGGAAGAGGAGAGTATCCAAGCGCTTGCGGTCGGCACGATATAATAGGTGGTGCTTGCGGAGAGTGTGCCGATGCGCGTGGACCAGCTCTCATCCCGCATGGCGTGTAAAGCCTCAACACCTTCATGGGCATAGTACCCCGCGCGCAGTTCAAGTTTCTTCTCGGAAGAGATGCGGTGCGAGAGGCCGGCAACTTCCGCGATAGAAAAAAGTAGAACGGTCGCGACGAATATGACGATCATGACTTCGATGACGCTGATGCCGCGCTGAGAATTTCGAATCGCGTATTGCCCAGCCTCGCCTCGCCGTCTCGGCGAGGCGGGCGTATTGCGGATTAAATTCGTGATTCGTGATTCGTGATTCATAATTCTTTATTGAACGCTCATCACTCCTCCATAAATTTCCACCGTGGAAGTGCCGCTTGCGGCGTAAGACACAACATCTTTTTCAACCCCATCAATGATTGAAACTTTCACTGCTTTTGTATTTTGATCTTTGTGGCGCTGGATAGAAAGGAGTGTATTGGAAATATCAAGCGAGTGCGCACTGACCTTAACATGCTGATTTTGGCCGTATACATCGGTATCTCCCTCCCAGGAAAATGATGTACGCGGAGGAGTTGGCGTCATGGTGACGTCGGTTACCACGTCCGGATTCGGGGAGTCATAGAAACGAAGACGGAGTGTTGTTGCGTTTTGTATCGACCAGCCCAGGTCAAAGTGAAGATGCCGGGTATCCGTGATGCGCGTATTGAGTGCCGAAATACTCGAGGCGGCAACGGATACATCTCCCGAGCTATCGATTTGGATTGTTCTTGCCGTCACAACACTTCCTTGCGGACGGATGCTTATGGTTCCAATTGTTGAAGTATGTCCGGTAAGGCGGTCAAATACCACCGCTTGCGTTGAGGTGGATAAGGCAATGTTGAATATTTCTACCTGGGAAGGCAGGGCATGGTCTTCATTTAAGGAACTGCCGGAAGTATACGTGCGGCCCATGAAAAGCGTGTACGTTGCCGACTCGAAGTGCACGCCGTAGCTGGAGGCGTTCTCGGATGAAATCGTCTTGGAGCGCGCCAAGCGCAGAGCCCCTAATATTCCCTCGCCGACGCTGTCAATGTCGGATTGCTGTCTGAATGTGGTGAGAGTATTGAATACGAAAACGGTGATAAGGGCGATTATGGAGACAACCAATAATAACTCAATGAGCACAAAACCATTTTTTGTCGAACGTATGTATGGTTTTCGTAAATATACTGCCATCGCCGAATTTCAAATATCTAATATCAAATATCTAATAAAAATCCTCAAAGTTTTATTGGAAATTAGATATTAGGCATTGGATATTATGTGCAATTTATCCGGCTTGGCTCACGATCGCATAAAGCGGCTGGATCATGGATACGGCGAAAAACCCGACGGCAACGCCGATAACCACCATGAGTGCAGGCTCAATAATGGAAGCAAGGTTCTTGGTTATGGCGGAAACCTCTTCTTCATAGAAATCGGCAACCTTCACCAAGATCTCCGAAAGTTTTCCGGATTCTTCCCCAACCTCGATCATTTGTGTAATGAGTCCGGGGTAAAGTTCGTGATATTCGGCAAGCGATTTAGACAGCTGTTTGCCCTTTTGCACTTCTTCGCTTGCGGTGATAAGCGATTTGCGGAAATAATAATTGGAAAGCGTGCGCGCACTGATCTCCAAAGCCCGCACCATGGGCACGCCGGATTCGATGAGGGAAGAGAGAATTCGCGACATGCGGGCGGAATTTACTTTTTTTGCGATATTTTTAAGAATGGGAGCCTTCAGGATAAGCTTATGAAAGATTTTCTTACCGATTTCTTTCTGAGAAAAAGTGCGCAGGGCATAGATGAGGGCAAAAATAGCAGCGAATACGAGCAGGGCATATTTTTCCATAATATGCGAAGTAAAAATGATGACTTTGGTCGTAAAGGGAAGCTCGACGCCAAGATCCACGAATATTTTGGTCAGTTTGGGAATGACGAAGATCATCATCATGGCACCAACTAAAAACATGATGACGACAACCACTGCCGGGTAGATCATCGCTCCCTGCACCTTCGAGCGTAAGTCGTGTTCTTTCTCGTAGTGAAGCGCAAGAAGTTTCAAAACTTCTTCTAAGTTTCCCCCGGTCTCTCCCACACGGATCATGCTGGTATATATCTCTTCAAATATTCCGGGGAATTGCTCCAGGGCATCGCTGAACGGCTTCCCGGATCTTACGCGTTCGGAGACTGCAAGAATGGTCTTTTTAAACCGCTCCTTCTCCATTTCCTTGGCAAGAATATCGAGAGCCCGGTTTAACGAAACCCCCGCTCCCACAAGCACCGCAAGGTTGCGGGAAAAAATCATCTTATCCGCAAGCGAGATGTGCTGGAGAAAGTCAAAACCTTTTTGCAGGAACGCAAGCTTCGGTTTTTGGGTTTTTAACGCTTCTTCCGAGAATGTTAACACATAGCCGTCTTTGCGAAGTTGCCCCGCAACATCAAGCGTGTCAGTCGCCTCTAATTCTCCGGTCTTTACTTCTCCCTTAAAATTTTTTGCTGAATATGAAAATAAGGGCATGGATTTTATTGCTGGTTCTCGATTATGCGATTTTTCTCCACCAAGGGGGAAACCGCTCCAACCCCCTTATGTTTAATTGGTTGACTCCCCCTTGAGTTGCGAAAAATCGCATAATTCTCGAAAGCAATAAAATTCGGAAAGGGGAGGAGATTGGATAAGGAGTCCCGGCGGCTGCCCATCTTCGGTGGGAACCCATCCGCCGATTTGGGAGATTTAACTTCAAGTTTATAGTAGTTCTTTAGAAATCCGTTTAAATTCTCTTAAGCTAGGATTGCGTCTTTTCAGTCTTTTTAATACGGGACGCAACTTTTTATATGTTGTTTGCCACAAACCAGAAACTTTATATTTTTTATCCAATATTACTAGGACTGCGTAGTCAAAATCATGTTCCGAAAATCTGCTTGTTCTTCCCCGGTCGCTATGCCCATGTCTGGTTTTAATTTGATATCTTCGACCCTTCTTATCAATAGCGTCATATCCGGCAATTAACGGGTTGGCTACAAGATTTAGTTTAAGTTTTTGGCAAGTCAGTAATTCGCCAACTTCACCAGTGATTCCTAACTTTCTTCCAGTCAGCTTTTCATATTCTAGTTCGGCGGAAACTGCTTTTTTAACTGCGCGCAAAGCCGGATGGCCGATTTTAATTATTTTTTCAATCCTCATAATTTTAATCGGCGGTTTTGCAAAGCCATTCCGAAGGAACGAAAACCGACGGAACTCCAACTAACACTTTTTATTTTTTTCAGGAATAATTTGCCGAGTGCGGGTTGTCGCAATTCTGAAGCTCAAGGGAGGGATCAATCCTTTAACTTGGGGAGGGTTGAAACGCGCTCCTCCCTTGGTGAAAGAATTGCGACAACCCAAACGAGTTGCAGATTATTCCTGCGTCGCCCGTAGCACTTCCTCGAGCGATGTCACCCCCTGCACGGCCTTAATGAACCCATCTTCGATCATAGAAACCATACCCAGTTTCTCGCGCGCAAATCGGTCTATTTCATCGGCATTGGCGTTCTTTTCTATCAGCATCCGCACATCCTCCGTCACATCCAGCACCTCGTAGATGCCAACTCTGCCTTTGTAGCCGTCGGGAGATTCGGGAGCGGGTTTCGGCCGGAAAAGTTCGATAGTCTCCCAAGTTGCTTTTTGAGGCACGATTTTCTCCCGCTTCATAAGTTCCAGAATTCTGTCGAAATCGGCAAGTTTCTTGAGGTTTGTAAGTTCCGCGCCGGTGAGCTTATATTTTTCAGCGCTGTCACGCCAGAGCTTTCTCACCAGCCGCTGTCCGACGATGACGTTTACGGTGGAAGAGATAAGGAACGGCTCCACTTTCATATCGATGAGACGGGGAAGGGCTCCGGAAGCGCTATTGGTGTGGAGCGTTGAGAGTACAAGGTGCCCCGTGAGCGAGGCGTTCACGGCCATATCGGCAGTTTCCTGGTCGCGGATCTCCCCAACCATGATGATATCGGGGTCCTGGCGAACGAGCGAGCGCAGGCCCGAGCCAAAGGTAAGACCGATATCCGATCTTACTTGTGTCTGATTGATGCGTGGCATGCGGTATTCGATGGGGTCTTCGATGGTTGAGATGTTCACATCGGGCGTGTTGAGAATGTCGAGAATGGTGTAAAGCGTTGTTGTCTTTCCCGATCCGGTAGGACCCGTGACCAGAAGCATTCCATGTGGGCGCTGGATGTTTCGGTGCAGAACTTCAAGCGCAACTCCGTGGAATCCCAGATTTTCCAGCGTATAACCTTTCGAGTCTTCGGGCAGGAGACGCATTACGATCTTTTCTCCGTCGTACACCGGCAAAATGGAGACGCGGAACGATACTTTGTAATCTTCGCTCTCAATCTTAAAGCGTCCGTCTTGCGGCAGGCGATGTTCATCAAGGCGCAAGTTTGAGAGCACCTTGATGCGCGCCACAAGCCCCGCATGCACTTGTTTGGGAAGCGTCATCGTGTCGTGCAAAATTCCATCGATGCGGTAACGGACAATAACCTCATGCTCATACGGTTCAACGTGGATGTCGGATGCGCTTTGCAGGATGGCGTGTTTAATGAGGGTGTCCACAATACGCACGATGGGAAGATCTTCCGCAATCTTCCGCAGATCGCCGGCTTCTTCCTCGCCCCCCGCCTTTTCTTTTATGACGTGAACCGCTTTGGATTCTTTGTCGATAATGTCGCCGAACTCCGCGGAGAGCGAGCGTTGGTACTGGGTGAGAATGTGCTTTATGGATTCGGCATTGGTGAGCCTCGGGAGTATGGCGAGGTTCGATTTCTTGCGGATGAATTCAATGGTTTGCAGATCTTCCGGGTCAAGCATCGCAACGTGCAGCTCCTTATCCTTCTTTTTGAAGGCGATGATGCTATGTTTGCGGGCAATGGGTTCGGGAATGATCTGGAGAATTTCAAGGGGGATGTTTTCGCGCGTAAGGTCTACGAAGGGAATACCTAAAATATACGCTTCGAGTTTAACAAGCTTTTCTTTAGAAATAATTCCGAGGTCCAGAAGAACGTCTCGGAATTTCTTTTTGGTGCGTTCGGTCTCCTGCTCTGCTTTTTCGAGATTCTCGACGCTTGCCAAGGCCCCATCAAGCATGAACGCTTTCAATTGTTTTGGGTCAACCCTCACTGCAAAGAATCTCTAATATCCAATATCTAATATCTAATCAAGGCTTTGCCATTAGAGATTAGGAGTTAGACATTAGAAATTATATGTCAGGAATTTCCCAACACGTTCTTTATTTTCTCGGTGATGTGCGCAATTTCATAGTTCGGCTTCACAAGGTACGCGGTTGCGCCAAGAGACACCGCGCGATCAACGTTTTCCACCGTCTCGAGATTCGAGAGCACTATGACCGAAATATGTTTAGTGGCGGGATTTGCCTTTATGGCTTCCAAAATCTCGAATCCGTCTTTTTTCGGCAAGATAAGGTCAAGGAGTACGAGGTCAGGATTTTCTTTCATGATAAGGGCTAATCCCGCTTCTCCGTCATATGCGTTTTTAACGGTGTACCCCTCTTCAACCAATGCTGCCGTGAGCTCCTCTTGCAGGTGCGGCTCATCTTCGATAAACACGATAGTTTTTTGTTTAGACATAGCAAGTAGGAGAATTATGTCATTGCGAATTACGTATTGCGCATGATGCGTGTCCGAAATTCGTAATCCGTAATCGACTAATTCCTATAAGGAAGCATAGCCAAAAAATCCGCTTTTTGGAAGTGGATAAGATAAAAACAGCTTTTCTGGCCGATGTTAGTCCGGAAATAGATAAGCCTTCAATGTTTTTTTGTGGGTGAAGTTGGATTCGGTTTTGTGCTTGGCTCGTTCCCCCTGGGCAGACAATCATTCTACCGAAACAACGCATCTGCCCGCGAAACGTAAAGACGTTTACGTTTCGCCCGCCTCCGCAAAACCCCGGGATGTCCCCCGGACATCCCTTCGAATCCATCCACGAGCACAAGATAGCAAAAACGCCTCCTCAAGGGAAGCGTTTTTGCTATCTGTGGGTGCAGATGGATTCGAACCATCGACCCCGGCTTTATAAGAGCCGTGCTCTAACCGACTGAGCTATGCACCCAAAAGCCCTTCACTCCACTCCTTGCCGCCGATTATAATCGCGCCCCCCACCATTGAGCTACGGGCGCATGATAGGCCCATCGTACGATATTTTTCTCAAAAAATCAAAAAATCTTCCAAAATAAAATATGGCGGCTGGGGTCCCATTCAAAATGGGCAGACGCCATACTCCAACGTACACACTTTTTTCCCCGCGCGATGCGTTATTCTTTCTCGTTAAGTTTTATTGTGCATGGAGTATGTTGTTTCAGAAAGCCTCTCGGAGGCTTTGCGTGCACGGTTCCCGCCTTGGCGGGAGCGCAAAGCCGAGAGCGGAGCGGCGCCTGCCCGCTGGAGTGAGGCGACCGCGTCTTTATGAAACAAGCGTGCGGAATGCACAATAAAACTTACTCCTTCATCAACTTCTCAAACACATCGCGCTCTATCGTCTCTTTTTCCATTAGCTCCTTGGCAATGCGGTCAAGTTTGTCCCGGCGCGTCGTTATAATACGCTCCGCAGTTTTTTGCGCATCGGTGATAAAGCGCGAAACTTCCTGGTCGATAACACGGGCAATGTCATCGGAATAGTTTCTCTCCGTCGAGATTTCTTTGCCCAAAAAGATAAGCTCCTGCTGTTCTCCGAACGTCATGGGGCCCAGCTTCTCCGACATGCCGAATCGCATTACAAGTTTGCGTGCAAGGCCGCTTGCTTTTTCCAGATCGTTGGAGGCGCCGGTGGTAATGTCTCCGAAAACCGTTTTTTCCGCGACGTGTCCTCCCAGCAGAACCGCAAGGTCGGCGAGAAACTCCTTTTTGGAGTGAAGGTGTCGGTCCTCAATAGGAAGCTTCAGCGTGTATCCTCCTGCCCGGCCCCTCGATATGATGGAAATTTTGTGCACGGGGTCTGCCTCCGGCAAAGAGGCAGCAACCAAGGCGTGTCCAGCTTCGTGGTAAGCCGTGATTTCTTTTTCTTTGGGCGAGATGATCCTGCTTTTGCGCTCGGGTCCGAGCATGACCTTTTCGATGGATTCGAACAGCTCTTCTTGCCCGATTATTTTTTTATCCCTGCGCACCGTGAGAATTGCCGCCTCATTCATGAGGTTGGCAAGATCCGCTCCCGAAAATCCCGGCGTGCGCTCCGCTACCGAGCGCAAATTCACATCCTTAACAAGCGGTTTGCCCTTAATGTGGATTTTGAGAATTTCTTCGCGGTCGGCGATATCCGGTTCATCAAGCGTGACCGAACGGTCAAACCTTCCCGGGCGCAAAAGAGCTGGGTCGAGAATATCCGGCCGGTTGGTCGCCGCTATCACGATGACGTTGGTATCGGTGTCAAACCCATCCATCTCCACCAAGATCTGGTTAAGCGTCTGCTCGCGCTCGTCGTGTCCTCCGCCAAGCCCCGCTCCGCGATGCCTTCCCACGGCATCGATTTCATCAATGAACATAATCGCCGGAGCATGTTTTTTAGCTTCTTTGAAAAGGTCGCGCACGCGGCTTGCCCCAACGCCTACAAAAAGCTCCACGAATTCTGATCCGGACATATTGAAAAATGGGACGCTCGCTTCTCCGGCCGCGGCTTTGGCAAGCAGCGTCTTTCCGGTTCCGGGAGCGCCCATCAAAAGTACTCCTTTGGGTATCTTCGCTCCCATCTCAAGGAATTTCTTGGGATGTTTCAAAAACTCAACTATTTCCTGAAGCTCTTCCTTTGCCTCCTTAAGCCCCGCAACATCTGCGAAGGTGGTGCGTGCTTTTTTATCGTTTGGGTCTATCATGCGCGCCTGCGACTTGCCGAAAGAAAAGGCTTGCATGTTGCCGCGAGAAGCCTGCCGTATCATGAACCAGAACAAAAGCCCTATGAATAGGAAGGGGAGTATGATGGGCAGGAGCGCAGAAAGCCAATAGAGAAACCCGGAAGGGTCCTTTACCTCGATATTCACTCCCGAAAGCTTCTCCGGTTCTACGCCGTAGGTTTTTAATATTTCGGCCAGAGAACTCTCATTTTCCTTCCGGGAAGTCTCTTTTTTACCGTCTTTGAGAACGATATGCAGATCGTTGCCCTCAACCGATATCTTTTCTACTTTTTCTTCCTTGATCTGCGCAACAAGCGTGTTGAAGGCGATTTTCTCCTGTTTATCCGCGGGGCGCATGAACGCAAAAATACTCGAGATGGCGAGCAGTGCTATAACGACCGTCAAGAAGTTTTTGAAGGCTTTGTTCATTTTCTTTCCACAACTCTATTGGGATTCTTACTCTTCCACTCCCAGAGTATACCAACGCTCCTTTTTGTTGTCGAGGTCCATGCCCTAATAATAAAAAAGGTCGCTCAAATAGCAAACTTTGCGGCTGCCAGTCTCAAAATGGTATACTACGGGCTGATTCAAAAATTCTCAAATGCATCGATACCATACTGCCAATGATCAAAAAATGGAACGGGGAAGATTAAAATTCAGTTCCCTACTATTTGTTATTTGTTATTTGCTATTTGCTTCTTTTTTTGGGCGTGGCGCGCATGCCCAGTCTCCCGGCTTTTCCGTTTCTCCCGTAAAAACATTCACCACTCTCCGGCGCGGAGAAACTTATCGGGGCGTTTTCGAGATCGTAAATAAAAGTTCCGTACCTCTGCCTCTTGCGGTAAAGGCGGAGTTCTTCGGCATTTCGGATGAGTTGGGTTCCGTGGTGTTTCGCGATTCATTGGGCTTTGCCTCCGGAGACAATCCCGATACGTGGCTCGTGCTGTCGAATCCCTTCTTATTGCTTGGACCAGGAGAGTTCCGCCCGGTTCCCTACACGCTCACCGTTCCAGCCGATGCGGCTTTCGGCACCTATACGATAGCGGCGGTTTTTCAATCGAAGTTCCCCGAATTGACCGAAGCAAAAAACAGCGCCCAGCTTCTTCCGGGAATAGGCGCGCTCTTTTTTGTTGACGTGGTGTCCCGGCCGGGAGAGGCGCTTGCGGAAAAAGGCCAGCTTACGGTAAAGGATTTCTCCATTCCGGAGAGCCAAATAGTGCAGTTCAGGCCATTCGGCGCCTCACTCGTCCAGACCCTGAAACTAGATCGCATATCGTTGGCTTTTATTGAAGGAAGTCCTCTCACATTCACCGCGCGGCTTTTCAATGAAGGGCGGTATCTGGCCCGTCCTACAGGACACGTTTCCATCTCTAACATTTTAGGGAGCGAGATAGGGCGCGTTCCGTTTCCCGATGGGGCGGTTCTGCCGGAAGCTTTGCGCGCGTACGCGATATCGTTTACAAGAACGCCCCGTTTCCCGTCCCTGGGCTTCATTCCCGATTTCTTGCAAAGAGGGTTTCTTCCCGGCCGCTACACGGCCCGTCTTGTCCTTGACGCCAATTCCGATTATGTGGCCTCTCCGGGGCCTTCCGTCATCACGTTCTGGGCATTTCCAAGGCTGTTCGTGTTATCCACAGCTCTACCCCTTACATTCCTTTTGTTATTCGTGGTATTATATAGAAAGCGATTCTTATCCGCCTTAAAAGTACTTCTATGGCGAAAATCATAAAACGGTATTCTTTCAAAGTGTTTGCTTTGGTTTTGGCCATTAGCATGTTCGGTTTCTATTTTTCCTTTGTAGACAGGTCACAGGCGGCACAGGTTTCAAGCCGTAGCGATACGCTCAATAACTCCGGAGCCTCGTTTAGCTTTGTGCAACCCACCGCTGTAACGTCCAATCACACGTTCGTTTTCACGATAGAAAACAGCCTGGATACTGTTGGATGGAACGGGGCAGATAGCAAAAGCGCGTCGGATACCATCGTGATCACTATTGATCCTGACGCAAGCGGCTTTGATTTAACCGGAATTGATTGCGGAGATGTGGACCTTGCTTTTGGCGCAATACCCGGCACATCAGCCAGTATTTCTGATAATGCAAATGGCGGCAGCCGCACGACACGGACAAGTTGCCCGGGGTCAGCGACGACCTGGGGCCTTTTCATTGATTCTTCGGCGGATACCCTTACGTTTTACACGCCAACAGCGGTGCAGACGCATGTGGTGACCAGCACCATTGTGAATGTTCGCGTTGGCCTTAACGCAACGTTTCAAGACACGGGGAACGAGGTTATTACCAATCCTACGGCCGTAGGAACCAAGAAGATGCGTGTTGGCGGCACATTTGGAGGGACCGGCGATATGCTTGTTGCTATTTTGAGCGGCGTTGAAGTGTCGGCAACGGTAGCCGAGACGCTTACTTTCAACATTTTTGGGCTTCCCGGTCAGGGTCCTGCGGGAAACATTAATAACATGGCTTCTTGTAATTCGATTCCGGGAACAACCGACGATGATGACAGCGAGACCATTACGCTTGTTACCACCACGGCAACCTCGGTTCCTTTTGGAGCAATCACTTCAGGTAATGTATATCAAGGATGCCAACGTCTTGCGGTTTCCACCAATGCGGCGGGAGGCTATACTGTAAGCCAGCGTTCAAATAACTCCCTGAAAACCACTGGTGACGCGATTATTCCTGATACCGTATGCGATGGTACCCCGAATTGTACGCCATATATAGAGGACACCTGGACTAGTAATGCCCCGGGGCTTGGCGTGAGCTGTAAGAGTTCCACCAATACATCCTCATCTTGTTCAGCATCAAGTCCAAACTATGCTAATGGTGCTAACTTTACTCCCTTTGCCAACGAGAGCGCAGGATTTGTCTCCTCAACGCGGTTTTCCACCACCTCGGTTGCTCCATGGGGAGAGATTCAAATAAAAGCAAAGTATCGCCTGATAATTCCGGGTACCCAGGCCGCAGGAACATACACGAATATCGTTAATTACATTGCAACGCCTATATTTTAGACCTCGGCGCATTCCCACAAACTATTGCAAAAGTTGTGTATAAACTCCCCTTGTAAGGGGAGTTTTTGGTGTGGTATGATAATTTTGCAGTTTTTGTGCCCCCACACTAATCGTCTGCCTATAGGATGTCTATAGGTTTGTTACGAAGTCTAGTTTTTTAGTGAATACTTTGTTCTTCGAGAGTGTTACTTGTGACGCTTCGCGTCGCAAACAGACAATTAGTGTGGGGGTGTGAGCTAAATTATGCAAAAACTATTTTTGTGGCTATCTTCTTTTTTTGTGGGCATGAGCATGCCCATTTTTGCGTTGGCGCAGTCGTCAGGAATTACGATTTCACCCCTTACCTTTGAACTTACGGCCGACCCCGGAGAGATGGTTTCAAATAAATTACTGGTTACCAATCCAACCGGAGGCTCTCTTATTTTTGAAATGGAAGTGCAGGATTTCACGGCCGCGGGAGAAGGAGGAGAAGTTATCGTGGGGCCCGATGTGGATGAAACCCTTTCCATGGAGCGATGGGTTTCAACGAATCCCATGCGTTTTACCCTGGAGCCCGGAAAAACCCAAGTGGTTGATTTTACCGTCTCGGTGCCCCAGGACGGCGAGCCGGGGGGGCATTATGCTACGATTCTTGCGACCATCAAGGGCTCTACGGACGTAACGGGGTCTGCTATATCGCAAAAAGTTGGCTCACTGGTGCTTCTTTCCGTCTCCGGATCCATCCGCGAGGAGTTATTTATCCGTGAATTTTCCGTACCGTCTTTTTCCCAGCAGGGTCCCATATCGTTCCTGGTGCGTTTTGAGAATATCGGTTCGGTGCATGTGATGCCGATGGGCTTTGTCACCATCGCGGATTTTTTTGGGAACAAGGTTGCGGATGTTCCGCTCTCTCCGAAAAGAGTTTTGCCGGGCAATACGAGAAAAATAGAGGTCATGTGGGATAAGCGCTATCCTATTGGAAAATTTACCGCGACGCTCGTGGGAAGTTTTGGGATTTCAAACACGCCTATTTCGGCGGTCACGACATTTTGGGTCTTCCCGTGGAAAATTGCGCTTGAAGTTCTCGGAGGACTTATCGTGCTTCTTGTGGTGCTTATCAAAACGCGGAAACGCTTCCGTGCGGCCTTCAACATATTGTTTAAAGGGGAACATGCTTCGTTATAGCTTCCGCTTTGCCTGCAAAGCGAAGCAGATACGTGGCATTACCGACTCTCTTGTGCAAATTTTCCCCTAGTTCGTAATCAAGCCGCGAGGTACACTAAGCCTGCCCGCCACAGCCCCTCTTCCGATGTTTGACACGCATCCGATGCCCCGAAGTACTATCGGAAGACCGCCGCATCTTTTATGGCGGGCTTTGGTAAGTAGGAAGGACCATGGCGAGTCCTATTTTTTATCTTAATAACAAGGGAAAGAACCTACGTTCTCAATGGAAGAACGCGCTTGTTGTTGTAATTGGAATGAGCGCGTTCTTTTCTTTTTATTTTGGACGAACGCTCATTGTTCAGGGCGCACAGGTCTCAAGCCGTGGCGACGAGCTTTCCAACTCAAATATATCCGCAACATCGAACCATACGCTGACCTTTGTCGTACAGGATGATATCGCCGCGGGAGAGACGCTCACGATAGATTTCCCTGATTTTTCGGGGCTGGCGGACATTGACTGCGGAGACGTTGACGCCTCAACGTCCGTTGAATTCGGTTTTAACTCCGCCTCGCATCTTTCCAGCTGTGCCGCAACTGCAACGGCATGGGGCTTTGCAGTATCGGGAACGGCGTTGACCTTGACGGCTCCGACCGCTCCGGGAGTGTATGTGGTAACGAGCACCGTCGTTATCATACGCATCGGATCCAATGCGACGTTCCAGGAACAAGGAACGAGCTGGATGACCAATCCTGCAAGCGCAGGAACAAAATTCGCGAACAT
Organism: bacterium; assembly: GCA_030649025.1. NCBI lineage: Bacteria > bacterium. The sequence goes on from JAUSGO010000033.1 coordinate 22,996, forward strand.
ATCCGGAACATTCCAGCAAAATGTAGTGATTTCTGGCATCGTTGTTGCCATTGGCGAAGGCTCTGCAGTGAGTGCAACGGTTCCGGGTCCCTCGTTAACTCCCACGCCTACGCCCGCGCCAACGCCGACTCCCGCTCCGGGAGGAGGGGGAGGAGGAGGGACCATCTTGCCTCCTGCGGGCGAGACAGCGGTAACGCTTGCCGGCAAGGCCTATCCGCGGGCATTTGTTACGGGGCTCAAAAATAGCCAGGTCGTTTCAACCGTCAGCGCGGGGGAAGACGGCATGTTTGAGATAAAACTCAAAGGGATACAGCCCGGAATTTATACATTCGGCGTATTTGCGGAAGATGCAAAAGGGCGTAAATCGCTTACCCTCTCGTTCACCATCAATGTCATTAAAGATCTGACGAACATGGTCAGCGGTATTTTTATTCCGCCGACCATCATCACCAACCGCGACATCTTTTACCCGGATGAGACGCTTGAAATTGATGGATATGCGTTCCCAAAAAGCAATGTCAATGTCGTATTTAATTCCTCGCATGAAATTTTAGAGCGCGTCTCGTCTGACGCAGACGGCCTATGGTTGCTCGCCTATTCTTTGCAAAATCTCGGCATTGGAGACCACTCGACGCGCGCAAAGACGCAAGCGCCGGATGGGGATCAGAGCACTTTTTCGGAAACGCGGCTTTTTCGCATTTTCCCCAAAGGCGTGCCGCTTCCCACTCCTACGGGGCCCGTATGTCATGGGGCGGATCTGAATAACGACGGAAAGGTGAACCTTGTTGATTTTTCCATTTTGCTCTTCTGGTGGCAGTCGCGGAATCCCCAGAATCCCTGCGCCGATATCAATAAAGATGGTATTGTGAACCTAGTTGATTTCAGTATTATGATGTTCCAGTGGACCCGGTAGGCGCGGGCAAGCGGTTGCATTCTTTTCGCTTAACGCTCCGGATGAGAAAACCAAACAAAGCCTCGCAACGTAGTATTGCGAACTCCTCGCCCCCGGCTCGTCAGACAGCGCAATACTACGGCTCGGCTTTGATGGCTTTAACTCATCCGCCGCTAATCCGCTCAAAGAAAACAACCGCTTGCCCAGAGGTGAATAAATTTTCTATTTGAAAAATAAAAAATCCGTGGCATGGATGGAAAAAACTAGTATGCGGTCATACCTAAAACATCTTATTAATATCCTGTTGTTGGTTGTTGGTTGTTGGTTGTTGGTCGCAGGCGTCGCTAATGCTTCCGCGCTGTTTTTCAATCCGCAGGACGGGATAGAGGTTGAGGAAGGAGAGAGTATAGTGGTGGAGGCAAGACTTGATACCGAGGGGAACTCCATCAATGCCATTGACGCACTGATGCATTTTTCTCCGCAAGCATTTGAGGTGGCTGACGTTTCCCGTGGCGACTCGGCGATCACGCTCTGGATAACAGAGCCGCTTATCGATAATGCCAACGGAACGGTGCGTTTTATGGGAGGAATTCCTTTGGGGGCGTCTTTCACTTCCGGGCTTATCGCAAAAATCACCCTGCAGGCGCGTGCCGTTGGAGAATCCATGCTGGGTTGGGACAGAGCTTCTCAAATTCTGCTCAATGACGGGCGGGGGACGAAGGACGAACTGGAGGTGCTTGAAACATCTGCGAAGGTCACGCCGGCTCTTACGGACGTTCCCCGCATTTCCTCCTCATCCCATGAAAATCAATCGAAATGGTACAAGGGAACAACGCTTGTCGTGTCCTGGATTCCTGCGAAAGAAGCATTATACAGTTATGTGCTTGACCATGATTCGCGTAGCGTTCCGGACACGCTTGCGGATACTCCGCAGGGCGAACTTCGCTTTGACGGATCTTTAAAATACGAAGGCCTTACGGAAGGAGTGTACTATTTCCATCTGCGGGAAGGCGTTAAAGAGCCTGACGTGGTCCGATGGAGCCGCACAAGAACATTTCGCGCGCAAATCGATACCACGCCGCCGAACGCGCTCTCTGCCCAAATCGGCTCGGACCCTTCCTTGTATGAAGGAAAATTTTTCGTGTCATTTTCCGGGAGTGATACTTTGAGCGGCACAGACCGGTATGATGTTTGGGAGGTGTCGGGCGACTGGACGGAGCGTGCTATCTCTCCGCACAAACTTCTCGGCCAAGAAACTGACGCGCCAATAAAGGTACGGGTTTTGGATAAAGCCGGAAATCAGCGGGAAATTCTTGTTTCCTATCCCCCAAAGCCCGGAAAGGAACCCATGACCCTCTATGAGATTATTGGGGGGGTAGTTGTTTTAGCGGCCCTGCTTATTGCTGGATGGATTTGGCGATATCGCAGAAAGAGAAGCAAGCTTTAAAAGGGAGGCCACTTCTCCATAACCCTCTTAAATTGGTCATGGTACAATAGTATTATGCCTTTTTTGCGTTTATTTTTCTCTTTTTTGCTTATTGTAGGGGTTTTAAAATCAGCAATTCCGGCCCGGGGGGCGGAAAGTGCCTCGTTGTCTTTGGCACCGGCATACGGCGCATATCTGGTAGGAAGCACTTTCGAAGTATCCATATTTCTTGATACCCATGGAAGCCAAATAAATGCGGTTGAGGTACAGATGACCTATCCGCCGGACATTCTACAGATTATCAAGCCCGCAGGCGGCACGTCGTTCATTCAAACATGGTTTTTCCCGCCGACATTCTCCAATAAAGATGGAACGCTGGCGCTTGCCGGCGGAATTGCGCCCGGAGGCATCAACACATCAAACGGGCTTATTACCACCGTGACCTTTCGTGCGGTAGCCCCGGGAGATGCCGCTCTTTCCATTTTAAAGACGTCAAAGGTCCTTATGCACGACGGCAAGGGGACCGATATTCTGGGTTCCCGGGGGAGTGCGGTTTTCACCATTCGCGTTCGTCCTCCGGAAGGTCCGAATGTTTCTTCGCCCACAAACCCGGATCCGAACCGATGGTATCAAAATAACGCCCCGCTTTTTACCTGGCAGCCGACAGAGGGGGGCGGCGGCTACAGTTTCTCGCTGAACGAGAACTCGGAAGACATTCCTCTGCCGGAAGTGCTTACTGGAGACCTGGTGAAAGCGTACTCCGATGTGAAAGACGGTATCCAATACTTTCATATTCGAGTTTACAAGGACGGCGCGTGGAGCGGCGTAACGCATCTTCCCGTACGGATCGATTCAACTCCACCCCTCCCGTTTACTCCGCGAATTGAGTATGCGCCGCAACTGGGCGCGCCGCCGATAGTGTTTTTTGAAACCAAAGATGCGCACGCAGGGGTAGACCACTACGCCGTCAAGGTCATTCGAACGGATGAAACAAGCGGCATTGAAGAGGACATAACGCCGTTTTTTGTGGAAACCGAAAGTCCCTATAAAGTTCCGGTGAGTTTTCCCGGAAAATACACGGTGGTGGTGCGCTCGTTCGATAAAGCGGGAAATACCCGGGATGCGGTCGTGAATATCGTTACGCCGACGGTGGCGTTACTCTCCGATCAGGGCATTAAATTCAAAAACTATTTTATTCCTTTCAAGGTGGTCTATATGTTCTTTGGGTTTTTGCTTATCGCGCTCTTCTTGTGGGGCGTGTATCTTCTGCGCAATGTCCGCGCGATACGCTTGCGCACCACGCGCGATATTGCCTCGCTCTCCCAGGAGATGCAAAAAGAATATTTGCGGTTCGGAGAGCACTTCACACACGAATTCGAGAATAAAAATCCTCAACAAAACTCGTACCAGGTGCCGCAAGGGAAGATAGAAGAACCGGCTTCCGAGGCTCCGGACGCGCCACTACCCCCGCCGCAATAACAATGCAAAATAATGGATGCGCGAAGGTTTTATGTGTAAAATCTTCGCAAGATTCCAAAATTTTGATTTTTGACTTTTGATTTTTACATTTGTGCAGGCATGAAGTTATCTACGAGAAGTTCCATTCTGCTTATTGGTATATGTTTGCTTGGGTTCTCTACCCGTATACTTTTTCTGCCTGCGCAGGCCGCCGGAGCTACTCTTTTTATTTCTCCGGCTACCGGAACCTCGGCCGTTGGAGTGAATTTTTCGGTTTCCTTCAGACTTAATTCCGGTGGCGTCTCTATTAATGCCGCAGAAGGCAATCTTGCATATGAACCCGATGAGCTTGAAGTCGTCTCGATTTCAAAATCCGGGTCCATTTTTAACATCTGGACGCAAGAACCCGTTTTTTCAAATACTGCCGGCTCCATCAGTTTTGGCGGCGGCGTTCCCTCGCCCGGGTTCAACGGTTCCTCGGGTCTTATCTTTACCGCAACGCTGCGGCTCAAAAAATCTGTAAGCACGACACTCCGGTATGTATCCGGCTCAGTCCTTGCAAATGACGGGCAAGGCACAAATGTGCTTGCCGCAAGCCAGAGCGCGACATTTTCTCCGGGTGTCCCAAAGCCGAAACCAACGCCGGTTCCTTCCCAGGTTCCTATCACACTTCCTTCTCCGCCGCTCATATCCTCTCCCACTCATCCGGTAAATCTCGTTGAACATCCCGATGCGACGCTCTGGAGCAATAATAACGATCCGGAATTCAATTGGAGATCGGATCCGGATGCCAACAGTTTTTCGTATGTGTTTAACCGCGATCCCTCGACGGTTCCCGATACGGTATCGGAAGGGTCGTTGACCGCCAAAGTGTATTCTGATGTTGAAGATGGCATCTGGTTCTTCCATATTCGCTCCCAGAATGCAGGCGGATGGGGAAGCATGGTGCACTATGAAGTGCACATTGACGCAACACTCCCGGAGAGTTTCGATGTGAATATAGTGGGCGGACGAGATATTTTTGATCCGGAGCCGGAAATCCAGTTCGGTACCAAAGACATCACATCGGGCATTGACCATTACATAGTTCGACTGGGAAGCGCCGAGCCCCGCATAATAACTCCCGCCGAAGCCGGACATCCCGTTGGGCTCGGTACGCTTTCAGGGGGTATCCATGCGGTGCGGGTGCGTGCGTATGATCGTGCAGAAAACCATCGCGAGGCGTTTGCGGAATTTACTATCGGGACGCTGGAACCCCCCGTCATTACCGCATACGCGAAAACCATCTCATCGGACGAGGTCATATTTCTTGAAGGGAAAGCAATTCCGAACATCACCGTTATCGTTGCCATTGAACGTGTTGACGGCACCCAGCGAGTTACCCGCGAGGTCGCAAGTGACGCAGACGGCAGTTGGACGTTCCTGGGAAAGCAATTCCGGGGCGCGGGCCAGTGGCGCATCACGGCCCAGTCGAAGAATGCACAGGGCGCGGTCTCGGAAAGAAAAGCGGAGGTTGCTTTTGAGATCCTTTCCTCGGTAATACACATCGGCAGCTACACGCTCACCTATGCTTCCGCGTATGGCATGGGAGGAAGTGTCCTTTCGCTGTTATCGGTTATCGTTCTCATAGCCTTTCTCCACTACAGAAAAAAAATCAAGAAGTTCCACAAAAGAGTCCTTAAGGAAGTCACGGAGGCCGAGTATGCGGTGCGCGCGGGTTTTCAGACCCTGCGCGGGGATGTGATTGAAGAATTGCATACCATAGATGCCCTACAGGCCATGCGTACGCTTATGCCCGAGGAGACGGCAAGACGGGAAAAGCTTTTGAGGGATCTGGCGTTCATTGAATTTCAGGTAACCAAGGAAGTTCAGGACATTGAAGGGGTACTTAAGGGTTACTCGCTTTCCAAAGAGGATTTGCCGCCCCCACCCCCGCCGCAATAGCAGCTTATAGCTGTTAGCTGATAGTTTATGGGAATTTCGGTCCAAAAGCTAAAAGCTAAAAGCTAAAAGCTATAAGCGATGAGATTCTCTTCAAAAAAACTACTCCAGATTTTTCTTGTGCTCGCTGTTATCAGCGCACAGTTTTTATTCGGTTCCTCATCGCAGGCGGCCGAAGGTGCTTCATTGCAATTTTCTCCCTCAAGCGGGACATTTTTTTTGGGAAGCACTTTTAATGTGTCGCTCACGCTTAATACGGGAGAAGCGGCGGTAAACGCCCTGGAAGTGCAGGTGAAATTCCCTCCAGACAAATTACAGGTGGCAAGTCCTTCTATTGGCACGTCGTTTATCTCTATTTGGGTCACCCCCCCAAGCTACTCGAACACCGAAGGCACGCTTACGTTTCGCGGCGGGGTGCCCAATCCCGGCATTATCACTTCTAACGGCGTTATCTCTACCGCGACGTTCCGTGCAAGAGACACGGGGGAGGCGGAATTGGAGTATATTGTGACATCCCAGGTTCTTGCGAACGACGGCAAGGGCACGAATATTCTAAAAAGCCGCGGCATTGCCCGGTTTACTATTGTTATTCCCCCTCCCGAAGGACCCGAGGTGTTTTCTCCAACCCAACCGGATCCGAATGTGTGGTATAAAAAGACCGATGCGGCATTTTTTTGGAAAAGCGGAGAGAGCGTTGATGGGTTCAGCTACGCATTAAGCCAGGATCCATTCGAGACTCCCGACGAGATTTCCGAAGGCGTAAATACCTCTGCGACATTCTCGAACATTCTCGACGGCATATGGTATTTTCATATCCGTTCCCATGTCGGTGATGTGTGGGGCGGCGTGACGCATTACCTTATACGTACTGATCGGGGACTGCCCGCGGCTTACACACTCTCCATAATTCCAAAAGGACCGCTCACCCCGCTTGAACATCCGCTAGTTACGTTTTTTACTACCGATGAAACGAGCGGCATGGACCATTACGAAGTGCGCATTGCCAAATTAAGCGGGGAGGAAGAGAGTCGTTCCGTTTCGTTCTTTACCGAGGAAACAAGCCCCTTTGCGTTTCCGGTTGTTGAGCCGGGCACCTACCAGGTGGTGGTACGTGCGTTTGACCGGGCAGGCAACACGCGCGATTCGCTGGAAAAAATTGAATTAACGCCGCCCCAGCCACAGCGGTTTACCAAAGACGGTTTTCGGGTTTATGCCATGATTATCCGATGGACATGGGCGTATCTGTTTCTTGGTCTTCTTTTGCTTCTTTTGCTTTTTTTGGTGTGGCTTTTGCGCCACAAACACTATACGCGCGAGGAAGAATTGCAGAAAAATCTTACCGAAACCGAAGAGAAACTTCTGCAAGAATATCAGGAGATGTATCAGCGCGTTCGGACGTATCGGACGGCTCCTCCGATTGACGAGAGTTCTCTTCCCCCCCCGCCCCCGCCGCAATAATATCCTATTTTGTGAAAAATCTTTTCACTATTCATGTTGAAACCCGTGTTGGTGCCGCGATCATTCTTTGCTGTGCGGTCCTGGTTTTTTCGTTGGTAATGCGCGCCATATCAAATTTTTCGAGTTTTCTTATTCTGCTCGAAGCGGATACGCCTATTGCAAAAACGGTTGTCCGCGCCGAACACGACCGTATCAACCAGTGGCTGCAAGAACAAGGCCTGAATGCGCACGGCGACGCTCCCGATACGGTCTACGAGAATGGTTCACCGCTTTTTGACGAAGGAGAAGACAAGCCCATTGACCGCTATGCCTATCTTGTGAGAAAATTCCCGAATAAGCCGTGGCACATACGGTAAGTGCAAATATCAAAGCCCAAATGTCAAAAATTTTGATTTAAGAAATTATGGGCAAACAGCAAAAACTTAAAGAATTTCGGAGAACCGAGCGCATGACCGCAGGTCCCCAGGGTCCCAGCCGCGGAGCATATATTATTGCCGCGCTTTTTATTATTGGCATAAGTGTTCTTGGCTGGAAGCTGCTTTTGGGCAAGACGGAAAACTCTTCAAAGATTCCCGAGGTTTCCGTTTCAGTCTCGCCCTCTTCCCCCATAAGTCCTATGACAAGTTTTATTCCCGTTGCATCCAATACGGTTTTGCTCGAAACGTCACGAGGAAAAATTGAGATCGAGCTGTATCACGGCGTTGCTCCGAAGACAGTTGAAAATTTTGTAAAACTCTCGCGCGAGGGATTTTACAATGGAACAAAATTTCACCGGGTCATCAGCGATTTCATGGTCCAGGGCGGAGATCCAAATTCAAAAGACAATGACCCGTCCAACGACGGCCAGGGAGGGCCGGGATATAGTTTTGCGGATGAGATAAATCCCAGGTCTTTGGGGCTTTCCGATGCCCAGATCCAACAACTTGAGGCGCAAGGGTACGTATATGACTACGGCGTACAGTCTCTGCCGGTGGATCCGGGTTACCTTGCTATGGCGAATGCCGGCCCCAATACTAACGGAAGCCAATTCTTTATCGTGACCACCAAACCACAAATGCATCTCTATGGGAGACATACAGTGTTTGGGAAGGTGGTGGAGGGAATGGATGTGGTATTGAAAATTGAGCAGGGAGATGTGGTGAAGAAAGTGACGGTGAAATAGTTTTACCTCCCTTTTTCGGTTACGCAATTTTTCTCCACCAAGAGGGTGACCGTTTCAACACCCCTAAGTTAAAAGGTAAGACTCCCTCTTGAGTTTCGAAAAATTACATAACTTTCAAAAGCGGCAAAACTATTAGAAAAATATATCTCCTTGCCGGGAGGGGGGGGTGAAATAAAAAAAGTATCACGGGGCGTGAGAAATAAAGTATGCCAAAAACTAAATTCATATTCGTGGTAGGCGGGGTGGTGTCCGGTATCGGGAAGGGGACGTCGGTGTCCTCTATCGCGCTTTTGCTTAAGGCGCGGGGGTTTCGCGTCACGGCCGTAAAAATTGACCCATATCTAAACGTGGATGCAGGCACCATGAATCCTACCGAACATGGTGAAGTATTTGTGACGCTTGATGGGCTTGAGTGCGACCAAGACATCGGTAATTATGAGCGGTTTTTGGATACGGACCTTTCCCGTGTGAACTATATGACCAATGGCCAGGTGTATCTCTCTGTCATCGAGCGCGAGCGGAATTTGGGATACGGGGGGAAATGCGTTGAAGTGGTCCCGCACATTCCCCAGGAGGTCATTAGGCGCCTGGAGCATGCCGCACGCGTCGCGCGCGCGGAATTCTGCATTGTGGAGATAGGTGGCACTGTCGGTGAATACCAAAGTCTGCTATTCCTTGAATCGGCGCGCATTATGCAGCGCGCAAACCCCGGCGATGTGCTTACGGTGCTTGTCTCATATTTTCCCATCCCGCCATCCATTGGCGAGATGAAATCAAAACCCACGCAAGCCGCGATCCGCTCGCTCAATGAGGCCGGACTTCAGCCCGATATCGTCATCGGCAGGTCGGAGAGGCCGATTGATGATATCCGCAGGGCGAAGGTCGCCGTTAATTCCAATCTGGACATCGCTGATATTATTTCCGCTCCAGACGTTGCTTCCATATACGACATTCCCATGAATTTTGAGAAAGGAGGCATTGCCGACCGCATTCTTGAAAAATTGCATCTCTCCTCAAAGGGAAAGGATTTGAAAGGGTGGCGCGCTTTTGTGGCGGGTAGCCATAAGGCAAAAAAGAAGGTCCGTATCGGCGTTGTAGGGAAGTATTTTGGGGTAGGAGACTATAGTCTTGGAGATTCCTATATCTCGGTCATCGAGGCCATCAAGCATGCTTCCTATGCCGAAGGGGCCAGTCCCGAGATAACCTGGGTAGATGCGGAGAGGTTCGAAAAAAAGAAAAAGAGCGTTTCTCTGCTCGAAGCGTATGACGGCATTATCGTTCCCGGAGGATTCGGCGGTCGGGGCGTGGAAGGAAAAATTCAGGCAATTCGTTTTGCCAGGGAGAAGAAAAAACCATATTTGGGGTTATGCTACGGCATGCAGCTTGCCTGCATCGAATTTGCGCGCCATGCACTGGGACTTAAAGGAGCGCATACCACCGAAGTAGATCCAAAAACCCCGCATCCCATAATCGACATACTTCCCGAGCAAAAAAAACTTATGGAGAAAAAAGATTACGGCGGCACGATGCGGTTGGGCGGATACGCGTGTTCGTTGGGCGAAGATACCAGGGCCTACAAAGCATATCGCGTATTCGGTCGCGAACGCATGCGAGGCAGCGTCATACAGGAGCGGCATCGCCACCGCTATGAATTCACGAATAGCTATCTTGGCAAGTTCGCAAAAGCGGGCATGGTCGCATCCGGCATCAATCCCGACCGGAACCTTGTGGAGATCATGGAGCTTAAAAATCACCCGTTCTTTGTGGGTACCCAGTTCCATCCCGAACTGCAGTCGCGTCCCTTGCGAGCGCATCCTCTTTTCAGGGCATTTATAAAAACCGCGCTAAATCATTGAATATGAAGATTGGCGTCCATATATCCGGAGCCGGAGGACTGGAACACATACCCGAGCGGGCGCGTAAGCTGGGATGCGAGACATTCCAGTTTTTTTCGCGATCGCCCCGGGGCGGCAAGTCCGTTCTTTCCGTAGGTACCGCGCGAATGTTCAAAGAGAGTGCCAAAGAGTTTAGTTTTACTCATTTTTATATCCACGCTCCCTATTTTATCAATCTTGCTTCCCAAGAAGCGCGCATCTGGGAAGGTTCTGTGGAAGTATTGCGCGATGAGCTGGATCGTGCCGAGAGTCTGGGCGCGCGCGGCGTCATCACGCACATCGGAAGTGCAAAGGGGATGACGCATGAAGAAGCATTGGAAAGGGTCATTATGGGAGTGCGAAGAATTGTGCAACATGCGCCCTCCACATTGTTTCTTGAGATATCTGCCGGTTCGGGTGATATCATCGGCTCAACCCTGGAAGAACTTAAGGAGATCTATGATGGGGCAAAAGGAAATGAGGACGCGTCATTACGTGTCATGCTGGACACCGCTCACGCGTTCGCATCAGGCTATGATATCCGAACCGCCAAGGGCCTAGGTGCATTACTGGATGCGTATGACAGGTTTTTCGACCTTGAACATCTTGAAGTTGTACACGTGAACGATTCAAAAGTGGACCTGGGAGAGAAAAAAGACAGGCATGAGGAGATAGGGAAGGGGAAGCTTGGCATTAAGGCATTCCGCGCGTTCGTGAACGAGAAGCGTCTTGCGCACATCAACGCGGTACTTGAGACGCCAAAAGATTCCGACGAGGATGACCTGCGGAATTTGGCTATACTCCGGTCGCTTAGAAACTAATTTCCAGATTTTCTCCGGAGCGTTTGCATGAGTCTTAAATAGAATGCGAGGTTGTGCAGCGTTGCCAGGTGCTGGCCGAGCATTTCGTTGACCGAAAAAAGATGCCGGAGATAAGCGCGTGAGAAATTTTTGCATGCCACACAAGGGCAATGTGCGTCTATGGGCTTTGCGTCTTTTGCGAAAGCCTCTTTTTTAATGTTGATGGTTCTATAAAAATCACCCCCGATGCTGGCGGGTTTTTTCATCACATACAGTTTTCCGTGCCGCGCTTCGCGGGTCGGAATGATGCAGTCGAACATGTCCACGCCCCGTTTCACTGCCCAGACGATTTCTTCGGGTTTCCCAAGCCCCATGAGGTATCGCGGTTTGTTTTCGGGGAGATATTTAAGAGACCACATAATCTCTTTTTGCTTGGATGCCCTTGGTTCGCCGACCGAAACTCCGCCGATGGCGTATCCGTCAAACTCAATCTTCACCATTTCTTTTACGCTCTTTTCGCGCAGGTCTTTGTATGTTCCCCCTTGGATGATGCCAAACAACAAGGGGCGTTTTTTAGGATGTAGCGCTTTCATTCTTTTTTCAAAATAGACTTTTGCGCGCTTGGCCCATCGGATGGTCCGTTCAAGCGATTTTTCCATGTAGGAGTGTTTGGCAGGATATGGAGGACATTCGTCCAGAACCATGATGATATCAGAGCCAATGGCAAGCTGTGCTTCGACAACATTCTCCGGCGTAAGAAAGACCTCTTTCCCATCAATTTCCGACCTGAACCGGACACCTTTCTCGGTTATTTTTCTTTTGTGAGAAAGCGAGAACACTTGGTATCCCCCGCTGTCGGTAAGAATGGGACGCGACCAGCGCATAAAGCCATGCAGTCCGCCGAATTTTTTAAGCACCGCAAGCCCCGGCCGCTGAAGAAGGTGATAGGTGTTTGCAAGAATAATTTCAGCCCCAAGTCCTTCCAGTTCCTGTGACAGAACATGTTTTACCGCGCCGCGGGTTGCAATCGGCATAAAAAAGGGCGTATGTGTGTTGCCATGCGGGAGCGACAAGATGCCTTTTCGGGCGCCGCTCTTGGATTTTTTATAGGAAAAGGTGATACTCATGACATAGCCAATATAGCACCCCGTATGCCTAAAATCTATCTCATTCTCGATAATATCCGCTCACTGCATAACGTGGGCAGTATGTTCCGTACGGCCGATGCGTTCGGCGTATCAAAAATATATCTTTGCGGGTATACGGGCCGTCCCATTGGACGGGACGGGAGACCAGTAAAAGAAATTGCAAAGACCGCACTCGGGGCAGAAAAGAGCGTGCCGTGGAAGCACGAACGCCATACCTGGAGAGTTATAGAGATGCTTAAGAAAGAGGGCGTACGGATCGTCGCGCTTGAAAATAACACACCTTTTCGCGCGGTAGCGCTTACTCGATTCAAACCCCGTTTTCCCGTAGCAGTAATGCTTGGGAACGAAGTGAGAGGTCTCTCGCGGCCGGTGCTACGCCGTGCCGACGCGATTGTCTCCATTCCCATGCATGGCGCCAAAGAGTCGCTTAACGTCTCCATTGCCTGCGGTATCGCGCTGTATGCTCTAAGCAATTTTTAGTTGCGTAAACATTGCTAAGTTTGCTATAGTGGCCTCGGAGTAAGATCTTTGAATTCATAATATAAGAGGAGTAAATCAATGAAGGAGAAAAACAAGCCGACCTACGCCCAGCTCGAGCGTTTGGATCGGGTATACGGTCTTGTTGACCGTTCGCTTCATGTCTTTACCGGCGAACATCCGTCGTGGGAGTGGATCGACGTACCAAGTTCCTGTGCGCTGGGTCTTGCGCCCGAACAGCACCTTGAACTTTACGGATTCATGTTGCTTACGCGCGCGACCGATGAGAAGTTACGAACGCTCTCGCTGCAGGGGCTTGCGTTCGGAAAACATCTCATGTCGAGCGGTAATGAAGCGGTAAGCGTGGGCGCAGCCTATGCGTTGCGGAAAAGCGATTGGTTCACCATTGCCATTCGTGACTTGGGAGCGCTTCTTACACGCGGACTTACCCCCGGGCAAGTTATCGCACAGGCATGCGGCAGGGTAGACGGTCCGACCAAAGGATGGGACGGAAGTTTGCATTTGGGATCGAGAGAGCATTGCATTGTGCCGCTCATCAGCCACCTGCCCATGGTTCCCGTGGCCACCGGTTGCGCGTTCTTCGAAACATATACGGGAGGCGATGGCGTTGCTCTGGCGTTCTGCGGAGATGGCGCTACCAGCACTGGAGATTTCGCCGCAACGCTGAATATCGCGTCTGTGAAGCGCTTGCCGTTGGTTGTGGTCATCGAGAACAACCAGTGGGCGTTCGGCACGCCAAATGCCTTGCAATTCGCTCCCCCTACGAAGATCCTCACGGCGCTTGGATACGGGAAGGGTGTTGAGGGGTATCTTATCGATGGCATGAACGTGCTTACGGTTCTGGGAACGGTGCAAAAAGCCGTTGAACGCGCGCGGCATGAGCGTGTTATTACGGTCATTGAGGCGCTCTCCATGCGTCTTGAAGGGCACTCGCTCGCAGACCCGTTCAGGACGTATGTTCCGGAAACGGAACTTACTCGATGGAAGGCACGGGACCCGCTTAAGATTTATCGAGAATTTCTTCTCAAGGAAGGTATCGCCGATGAGCGGAATCTAGAAATTCTTGAGGATGGTGTGAAACGCCGGATCGTTCAAGCCGTCGCCTTTGCGGAGCAAAGTCCGCTACCGGACGCCATGAATATTGAAAGTGCGGTTTTCTCTCCCACACCCGCACATCCGGTAGTGTTAAGCGAGCCTCCAAAACCAAATCCAGGGGAGGAAGCGCGATATCTCACGTATCACGATGCGATAAGCGAGGCGCTCGCAGAAGAGACAAAGCGCAATCCCGACCTGTTCCACATCGGTGAGGATATCGGCGTCTCCGACGGTCCTTTCAAGATCACGAAAGGCTTCTCAAAGCTCTTTGACGGGTATGACTGGCAGATGTTAAGCAAGAATCCGGAAACCCGACATCTTCTGGCGATGTTACAACGCCGTGTCATCGATTCGCCACTTTCGGAAGCGGGTATGTGCGCTTTTGCGGCCGGAGCCGCTATTCGCGGCCTCTGGGCGGTCGTGGAGCTTCAATACGCCGATTTTGCGACAGAAGCGGTAAAATGGATAGGGAATCATCTTGCAACGCAGAGTGTTCATGGTATGAGTCCCTTGCACATCGTGTTCCGCTTGCCCGCCGGGTGGACGAACCATAGTGGGCCCTATCACTCGCTCAATCCCGAGCCGCTTTTTGCGAACTTTCCGGGGCTGAAGATCGTCTCTCCCATCACCGCTTTTGACGCAAAGGGACTATTCAATGCCGCTATCCGCGACGGCAATCCGGTGCTGTTTCTTGAATACAAAGGGTATTACAATGTTCCTTTGGAGAAACTGCCGAATGAACTCAACCTGCCTGTTCCCAAAAAAGAGCATGATTACGTAGTACCCATCGGCAAGGCGAGAGTTGTGCGTGAGGGGACGGCGCTCACTGTCGTGACATTCGGCTCGCAGATCTTCCGGGTCCTTGAAGCGATTTCGGAACTGGAAAAGGAAAGACCGGGCGTTTCCATAGAGGTCATTGACCTGCGGTCTTTGGTGCCGTTCGACAAAGAATGCATTTTGGCTTCCGTCAAAAAAACAGCCCGGGTGCTTGTTACTTGCGAAGCACCGCTTACCGGATGCTTTGGGAATACTATTGCTACCTATTTACAGGATGCGGCATTTGGATATTTGGGCGCGCCGGTAAAACTTCTAGCCGCCGCAGATACCCCGGTGCCATTCTCTCCGCCGCTCGAGGAAGCGCATCTTCCCACGGCCGCAAAGGTTAAAAGCTCCATGTCCGATTTGCTGGACTTCGAGTTCTGACGACGCCGCTCACAGGAGCGGCTTTTTATTTTTCAGATGCTTCACCCCGTTAGAAGTCGCGGACGCTCATACTCCTAAGAAACAAGTCTCTTATGGAGCGAATCCGTGTCCTACTTCTAACGGGGTTCACAATAGAGGGGAGGCGTGGTATTATCAGGACGTCCTGCCCGCCTAAATTTTTGCACAGCTATTCTCGTAACACGGGAATAGCCGATATGTGCGTAAGTCAGAACGGGCATCCAATGGTATTATATTACGGTATTAAGATAAGTTTTTACGCTCAAGTAGTGCAAAAACTTAGGCGGGTATGTTTGCCACTATTTTCATATTTATCGCGCTTATTGCCGTTTTGATCATGGTCCATGAAGCCGGTCATTTTTTTACGGCAAAAAAAGCCGGCATAAAGGTGGAAGAGTTCGGGTTCGGCTTTCCCCCACGGATTTTTGGCATACAAAGAGGAGAGACTCTTTATTCGCTCAACTTGATACCGCTTGGGGGATTTGTGAAGATTTTTGGGGAGGAAGGGGAGTATACGGAAGACTCGCGGAGTTTCTCGAACCGTACAGCAGGTGTACGTTCATTGATCATCTCCGCGGGGGTTTTAATGAATATGGCGCTTGCGATGGTATTGTTCTCTGCCGGGCATATGATAGGCCTGCCGACTATTCTTGAGGATGGCGCGTCGGAAAAGAATTTTACGCGTGTGCAGATACAGGTTATCGAGATAGCTTCGGAGTCTCCGGCAATGACATCGGGGCTTGCAATAGGCGATGTTATCGTGAGCATCGACGGAAAGCGTTTTGATGCGATTGACGGCTTACGCGGCTATGTGGATGCTCGGCGCGGGAAAGAGATATCTATCGAAGTTTTGCACGACGGTGTTTCCAAAATACTCGCCGCATCTCCCCGTGAAAATCCTCCGGAGGGAGAGGGGCCATTAGGATTTGCAATGGTAAAAACGGCAATTGAAAAATTGTCCTGGCATCAGGCTATCGGGCGCGGAATTAAAGACTCATTTGTGCTCGCGTGGCTTTTTCTGAAAGCTCTTGGCGATCTGTTTCTCGGACTTTTCACCACAGGAAAAATATCGGGAGACGTTACGGGACCGGTGGGCATTGCTGTCCTTACCGGCCGGGTGGTGAAGCTCGGCATTGCGCATCTTTTGCAATTTGCGGGAGTTATTTCGGTGAACCTCGCTCTCATCAACATATTTCCCATACCGGCGCTTGATGGCGGAAGACTGCTTTTTATCCTGTTGGAAAAACTGAAAGGGCGTCCCATCCCGCGCCTTGTTGAACAAAAGATCCACCAGGTAAGTTTTGTGGTGCTTTTGACCCTTATGCTGCTGGTGACGGTGAGGGACGTAGTGCGCCTATTTTAGGCTAAATGCAAAATTAAAAAATCAAAAATCAAAATTATGGACTATCGTGAAAGTTTTCTTGAAGAAAACTTTCACTCCATAATTTTACATTTTGAGATTTGCATTTTACATTTTTAGCATGTTGCAATCCAAGCTTTTCACAAAAACATTACGCGAGAATCCTAAAGACGAAACTGCGATAAACGCACAACTGCTTGAGCGCGGAGGTTTTGTATATAAAAATTCCGCGGGAGTGTATTCGTATCTTCCCTTGGGTCTGCGGGTGCTCGAACGCATTGCCAAGATCGTTCGCCAGGAAATGAACGCCATCGGCGCCCAGGAACTTCTCATGCCGGCTTTGGTAGAAAAAAGATATCTTGATACGACCGGACGCTGGGATGTGGAAGTCGGCTTTGAAGCGGTTGGAAAGCGCGACAAGAAAGCATCATTCGTGCTCGGCTGGACGCACGAAGAAGTTTTAACGGACATTGCATCCAAGTATATCAGTTCATACAAAGACCTTCCGTTTGCGGCGTACCAAATCCAGACCAAATTCCGCAATGAGCCGCGCGCCAAATCGGGTCTTTTGCGCGGGAGAGAGTTTCTTATGAAAGATCTCTATAGTTTCCATGCCTCTCCGGAAGATTTTTTGAAATATTATGAAACGGTAAGGCAGGCATATATGAAGATTTTTGAGCGATGCGGTCTCAAAGCAATCTATACAGTCGCGGCGGGAGGAGATTTTACGGCTTCACATACGCATGAGTTTCAAATGCCCTGTAAGGCCGGAGAAGATACCATCTTTGTATGTCAAAAGTGCGGATATGCGGAGAATAAGGAAATATCGAAACTCCAAGACGGTACCAAATGCCCAATATGCTCCGGCAATATGAAAGAGATCAGGTCTATCGAAGTCGGCAACATATTTCCACTCGGAACGAAATATTCCGATGCGTTTGCTCTTATGTTTGTAAATGAAAAAGGAGAGAAACAACCCGTCGTTATGGGTTCTTACGGTATCGGGCTTGGTAGGGTCATGGCTACTATTGTAGAGATATATCACGACGAAAATGGCATAATTTGGCCAAAAACAGTGTCTCCCTTTGACGTGCATCTGGTGGCGATTTTTCCGAAGGACGAGGGGGGCAGGACAAAAATATGGAACGCATCAACGGCGCTTTATGAAGATTTGACTAAGGCGGGGATAGGCGTACTCTTTGATGATAGGGAAGGGATTTCGGCGGGCGAGAAATTTGCCGATTGCGACCTTATCGGGATGCCTTTACGGCTTGTGGTGAGCGAAAAAACGCTTGAGAAGGACAGTGTTGAAATAAAGCGGCGAGGAGAAAAAGAAACAAAATTGGTCAGGATTTCTACCGCTGTTTCCGAATTCAAAAAACAATATGTTCAATAAACTCTTAGGAAGATTTTCTCATGATATCGGCATTGACCTGGGCACAGCCAACACGCTGGTCTATGTGCGCGGGAGAGGCATTGTTATCAATGAGCCGTCGGTTGTTGCCGTCAACAAAAAGACCGGCCAGGTGCTTGCTATCGGCAAGGAGGCAAGGAAGATGGTGGGGAGAACTCCCGCGCATATCGTGGCGACGCGCCCCTTGGTGGACGGCGTTGTTTCCGATTTTGAGGTGACCGAGCAGATGATTCGTTATTTTATTGATAGCGTGCACGAGTCGCGGTTTTCTTTCATGCCACATCCCCGCGTCATCGTGGGAATTCCTTCGCAGGTTACGGAAGTTGAAAAAAGAGCGGTCCGCGATGCAACAATGAATGCGGGAGCCCGCGAGGTGTATCTTATTGAACAGGCCATGGCGGCAGCCATCGGCGCACGGCTTCCCGTACAGGAAGCATTGGGCAATATGGTGGTTGATATTGGCGGAGGCACCACGGACATCGCCATGATCTCTCTTGGAGGCATTGTGATCGACAAATCATTGCGGATCGCTGGAGACAAGCTTAATGACGACATCATCCAATATGCGCGGAATGAATTTAAGATGCTGCTCGGCGAACGCACGGCAGAGGAGATTAAGATCGAGGTTGGCTCCGCACTGCCGCTTGAAAAGAGCCTTGAAACCCCTATGCGCGGCAGAGATCTTGTTACTGGTCTTCCCAAGGAAATTATGGTGAATGATGCGCATATCCGCGACGCGCTTTCCCGTTCCATTAAAGCCATCGTGAGCGCCATTAAAATTGTTATTGAGGAGACGCCGCCGGAGTTGCTTGCCGATGTCATGAGTCGCGGCATTGTGATGGTCGGCGGGGGAAGTTTGCTCCGGGGGCTCGATAGGCTTATAGCGCAAGAAACGCTTATGCCGGTACGGCTGGAGGAAGAGCCGCCTACTACGGTGGTGCGAGGAACCGGTGTAGTGCTTGAAAACCTGGACCAGCTGCGCGAGGTGCTGGTAGATTCGGAGGAAGATCCGCCTATTGGATAGCGCTCTCAAGCAAAATTTTTTTTGAAGTACGGATTCAGAAAAAAAATAACATTTCGCCATGGAACATCGCATACAAAAAAGGCGGTGATTTTTTGTTTTGCGATTGCGCTTGCTGCATTTCTGCTTTACGGGAGATTTTTCGGCGGATGGGCCGGAGATATGTACGTGAGGTTGGCAAAGCCTTTCTGGAATCTTGCCGGGTACGGTTATGGCGGATGGCGCAGCGTCCAAGATTTTTTTCTCTCACGCGATCAACTGGTCTTACGCGTCTCTATGCTTAGTGAAGAAAATCGGATGTTGCGCGAAGATGCCGGAGAACTTGAGGCGCTTAAAACGGAATATGCAGCACTTCGCCACTTGTTTGGAAATCCACCGCACTCGTGGCGCGAAAACGCCGTCGTTGCCCGCGTGGTGGGGAAGGGTTCACATATTTTCGGGCAAGAGATAGTTTTAGATCGGGGCGCGAGCGACGATATTGGTGAAAATGATACAGTGACCGTAGGGGACCGCTCGCTCGTAGGGCGCGTGTATCGCGTTTCCCCGCACTACGCGTACGTTACACTGCTTTCAAATCGTAATTTTCGTGCGGGCGCCAAGATTTTTGACGGAAATGCGGAATCTGAAAAATCCGATGACAAAGCTCTTAAGAGCGGGAAGGAGGGTGTGTTAGGCTCGGAGGGGCTTGTGCGGGGAGAAGGATTTGGGATGATAACGCTCGACATGGTCCCATCCGGCGCGCTGCTCAATGAGGGAGATACGGTGCTCACAAGCGGGTTTGACGGGGTATTTCCCGGCAATCTCGTCATCGGCAAAGTTGAACGCATCGTCTCCTCTCCATCAGATTTTTTTCAGCGCGCTTCTCTTTCTCCTGCGGTAGACGTTGGAAATATAGAAACGGTAACTATTATTAAAACACCGAAGGTGTTTTAATCAGCTTATAGGTTTTAGCTTATAGCTTATAGGATTTTTTTAGATCCTCTCCTGAAAGCTATCAGCTATCAGCTATCAGCTATCAGCTAGTTGAGATATTTTGTCCCGCAAAGAGAAAAGCGCGATCTTACACCGGAAGAATTCCTTTTCGATACCCAAGGAGAAATTGCCAGACGCCTCGAAAAACCGATAGAACGGCGGAACTTTTTTTTCTTTGCGGCGCTTCTTGGCATCGGTATGGCTCTATTGCTATTCCGTGTGTTCTGGTTCACCATTCTTCGCTATGACACCTATGCGAGAATTGCCGAATCGAATCGTACCGAGCTTACGAGCATTCCCGCCGAGCGCGGCATTGTCTATGAGAGGAACGGTATTCCTCTTATGCATAATGTTCCGGTTCTTGATCTGTTGGCGTATCCCCAGGAGCTTCCGATACAGGAATCAGAAAAAAATCGCGAGGTCCTGATGCTCGCAGAACTTCTTGGGCTCTCCGCAAACCAAAGCGGTGATCTTGGGGCGCGGCTTGCCACCACGTCCTCAAAGCCGTACCTTGTTGCCGAGCACATTGATAATCTCTCGGCGATAGCATTTGCCGTTCGGCAGACAGAATTTCCCGGCATTCATATGCGCCTTACGCCATCCCGCGTATATACTGACGCAGAAGCGATGTATCATCTGATCGGTTTTTTGGGGCGCGCGACCAAAAAAGATATTGACGAGGGCGGCTATCTTGCTTCGGATCTTCTGGGTAAGAGCGGCGTAGAGGCATCTTACGAAGCGATGTTAAGAGGTGTATACGGGCATGAACTTTATGAAGTTGATGCGCACGGAAGCGTAGTTCGCTTGCTTTCTCGCAGTGATCCCAAGGAAGGAGATGGCGTGGTGCTGGGCATAGACGGAAAACTTCAGGCACATGCCTATCGGAAGCTTTCAGAAGCGCTTCGCAGGCATGGTTCCTCGGGCGGGGCAGTGGTAGCAATAGACCCAAGAAATGGGAGAATTTTGGCTCTGGTGAGCGCTCCCAGCGTTGATGCGAATCTCTTTGTCAGCGGGATATCGCAGGAAGCATACCAAAAAATCTTGCAAGATCCGCGCCATCCATTTTTTAATCGTGCTATCGCCGCGCGGTATCCTGCCGGCTCAACGATAAAACCTTTTTTGGGAGCCGCTGCGCTCGCAGAAGCCGTGGTTGTTCCCCAAACCGTTATTCAGGATGCTGGCGCCATCACAATTCCCGATGTGTATAATCCATCAGTGGTGTATACGTTCCGCGGCTATGCGACGCTGGGACCGGTGGATATGGCGCGCGCCATCGCGCTCTCAAGCGATATTTATTTCTATACCATAGGCGGAGGATACGGCCCGATCAGAGGCCTTGGGGCCGAACGCATTGAAACATACTTGCAAAAATTCGGTTTTGGAAAGACGCTTGGCATCGATATCCTCGGGGAGGATGAGGGCTTGATCCCATCGCCTGCCTACAAAGAAGCTCAAAAAGGAGAAAAATGGAGGATTGGGGATACGTATAACATCTCGATAGGACAGGGCGACATGGGCGTTACTCCTCTGCAACTTGCGGTTGCAACCGCCGCGATTGCGAATGGCGGGACGCTATGGAAACCGCAATTGATGGTTCGCGTTATTGATAAGGATTTTAATACGCTCCGCGCATATGAACCTTTTGCGATCCGGCAAGACGTTGTCGATCCAGAACACATCGCTGTTATTCGTAATGCCATGCGCGAAACCGTAACATACGGAACGGCGCGTCTACTGCAGCAGCTGCCGGTTTCTGTAGCCGCAAAAACCGGGACCGCCCAGACGGGAAAAATATCTAGGCCTCATTCTCTCGTTACCGTTTTTGCACCGTACAAAGATCCGGAGATTGTTCTTGCCATCGTTGTAGAAAAAGCCGGTGAGGGAGGCGAAGTGGCAGTTCCTCTTGCGCGTGATATACTAATGGAGTATTTTAGACCGAAGAGCGAATAGAATCAGCCAAGCCATAACTTACTATTGTTCTCACAACATTTGTGATGTTTGTGTAACTTGTCCTCCCATGCCTATTATTGTCGATGGTAAAAAAATAGCCGCCGGCATCCTTGCGAGATTACGCGAAGAAATTTCTTTGCTTCAGGTAAAGCCGCACCTTGCCGCGGTTCTTGTGGGGAATGATCCGGCATCCATCTCGTTTCTTAATGAGAAGAAGAAAAAATGTGACGAAATCGGTATTGAATTTACTCTCTATCGTTTCGATGAGACCATTACAACCACCAATCTTCGAAAAAAAATTCACGATATTCGCGGATCAAAAGGTATAAAAGCGGTTGTTATCCAACTGCCTCTGCCGCCGCAGGTGAATACCCAGTATATTCTTGATGCCGTGCGGCCCGAGGAAGACGTAGATGCGCTTTCCTCGCGTGCAAGAGGGCTTCTTGCCACCGGAAAATCGAAAGTGCTTCCCCCGACGGCCGAGGCGGTTCTCAATATTTTGGAAACGTATCAGATAGACCTTTCGCGTTCGCACGTTGTGCTGGTAGGACTCGGAGCGCTTGTGGGCAAACCCTTGCTTAACCTTCTTGCCGACAAAGCAGCCTCTCTGGGCGTGGTACATGCCGGAACCCCGGACATTACAAGGTTCACAAAGGATGCGGACATTGTCATTGCCGGGACTGGCAGACCGGGTCTTATCGGAGCGGATATGGTGAAGGATGGGGTGGTTGCGCTTGATGCAGGCTATAGTAGAATAGACGGCAAGGTTTCAGGAGACATCCAGTTTGAAGAGGTCTCAAAAAAAGCGCGCCTCATCACGCCTGTTCCGGGAGGCATTGGCCCCATCACTGTTGCGATGCTCATGAAAAACGTTCTTATATTAGCTAAAAACAGCTGATAGATAATGGCTTATCGCTTTTAGGGGGAAAGACTCTGGGCAGATTTTTCCTATAAGCTATCAGCTGTAAGCTATAAGCTAGTCTGTATGGAACACTTTGTTACGCAGGAAGGTTTGGAGAAGCTCAAAAATGAGCTTAGAGAGCTCGTAAAAAAGCGCCAGGAAATCGCGCGCATGATCGAAGAGGCGAAGCAACTCGGAGATCTTTCGGAAAATGCTTCTTACACCGAAGCGCTAGATTCCCAGTCTTTCAATGAAGGAAAAATAGCGGAGGTTGAAGAGCTCATACGCAACGCATCCATTATTTCAAAGCAATTTACGGAAACTGTGGAATTGGGCGCGACGATCGAGGTGGAGGGCGACAATGGCGTTAAAACCTTCACCATCGTCGGCTCTCAAGAATCGGAACCGGCCAAAGGCCGAATATCCAACGAATCGCCTGCAGGGAAGGCGTTTTTGGGGCATCATAAAAACGATACCGTGGAAGTAAAGACGCCCAAGGGAATGGTGACGTATAAGATTCTGTCGATAAGGTAGCCGGAAAATCAAAATATAAATCTCAAATATCAAAATGGTGGAGGCGCGAAGATTTTATGCATAAAACCTTCGCAAGATTCCAAAATTTTGATTTTTGACTTTTGATTTTTTAATTTTTTTGTATGCCGCTTGAAGATATAAAAAAATCCAGAGAGGAAAAGATAGCGCTTTTGCGCAAAGAGGGCATAAACCCCTATCCTCCCTCAAGTTCAAAAACCCATGCCATCAAGGAAGCATTGGACCGGTTTGAGGACTTCTTCGGCAATAAAACCCTCGTTACGCTTGTCGGACGTATGATGTTGAGGCGCGAGCACGGAGGTTCCACATTCTTTCATTTTGAAGACGAAACGGGCCGCATCCAGGGATATGCGAAAAAAGATGTGCTCGACGAAAATGTATACCGGAAGTTTCTGGACGCCTATGACGTGGGAGACATCATTGAGGTTTCGGGAACGCTTTTTCTGACAAAAAAGAATGAAAAAACGCTGGAGGCTCACAGCATCACAATGCTTTCAAAATCCGTTCGGCCTCTTCCCGAAAAATGGCACGGACTTTCGGACGTGGAAGAACGGTTCCGCAAGCGGTATTTGGACCTGGTGATGAACCCGGAAGTGCGCGTCCGGTTTGTGACGCGTTCAAAAATTCTGCAGGCAACGAGGGAGTTTTTTTTGGAATCCGGATTTTTGGAAGTTGAAACTCCCGTACTGCACACCATCGCCGGAGGAGCGCTTGCCCGACCTTTTAAGACCCGGATGGAAACATTGGACTTGGATCTTTATTTACGGGTGGCGCCGGAACTCTATTTAAAGCGGCTTCTGGTGGGGGGATTTGAGAAGGTTTTTGAGATGGGCAAGAGCTTCCGCAACGAAGGAATGGACAAGGAGCACAATCCGGAATTTACGGAACCGGAAGCCTACATAGCCTATAAGGATTATGAGTGGCTTATGGGGTTTACCGAGCATCTTTTCGGGCACCTCATACGGTCGGTTTTCAGCAAAGACCATCCTATTATCCGTTTTGACGGGAAGGAACTGCAATTTGCTACTCCCTGGCCGCGGCTCGATCTTAACGATCTGGTTAAAAAACATACCGGACTTGATTTTTGGGAAAATTCAGCGGAAGATTTTTTAAAAAAAGCAAAAGAGCTCGGCATTACCATAGAAAAAAAACAAACCAAAGCCGCGTTGCTCGACGAGTTATTCAAAAAAGTAGTGCGTCCGATGTTGCAGGACCCCGTTTTTGTCATCAATCACCCACTCGAATTATCTCCGCTTGCAAAATCTCACAGGGCAGATCCGCGCAAGGTGGAACGTTTCCAGCTAGTTGTGGGAGGAATGGAGGTTGCGAACGCCTTTTCCGAGCTGAACGACCCCGCGGAGCAGCGCATACGCTTTGAAATACAGGAGAAAGACCGAAAGGCAGGGGACGAGGAAGCGCATCGAATGGATGAGGATTACCTGGAGGCATTGGAGTACGGCATGCCGCCTGCCGCGGGCATTGGCATAGGCATTGACCGGCTTGTACGGCTTTTTACCGATAGCGCATCGTTGCGGGAGGTATTGCTGTTCCCCACCATGCGGAAAAAATAGCTCTAACCAATCTTATTTCATATTAAGACGGCCTTGGGTTCCCAGGGTCGTTTTCTAGTAATTACTTGACTATATAATATGAATATGCTACTATATCAAGTTATCCAAAAAGAAGCTTTTTTTACCAAAATTCCGCTTCTATGTAACAGTGAAAAAATGGCTAAAATATGCCAAATTTATGATTCCCTTATCTCTTATTTCAGCGACTCTTTCCATGATTTTTGGTGTCTCCTCAACGTTCATTTTGCCTTCTCCGGCCCCTTCGCCTGCTATGACTCCTGAATTTGCCAGATCCATTGAGATAGAGAAGAAAAAGCTGGTCATGAAGGCCCATACCATGACCCTTACGGCCTATTCAAGCTCGATCGACGAGACCGACAGTACGCCGTTTATCACGGCATCAAATACCCGCGTCCGCGATGGCGTGGTGGCTACCAACATGCTCCCTTTCGGCACCCGTATTCGTATGCCGTCGCTCTTCGGTACTAAGGAATTTATTGTTGAAGACCGCATGCACCGGCGGCATCAAAACCGCATTGATATTTGGTTTCCTTCAAAAAAGGAAGCTTTGCGCTTTGGCATCGTCCAGGGAGCCTTAATCGAAGTAGTTGCGGATTAGGAGTAAAAGGGTTTCCAATTCGAATCTTCATAGGCTTTACGCCTTTTTTTATTGCTTATTAAGAAAATAATTGGTATTGTTAAATCATGCTGGATATAAAGTTTATTCGTGAAAATCCGGAAAAGGTCAAAGAAGGCGTTCGAAAAAAGAACGCTAAAGTTGATGTTGACGCGTTGTTAAGGCTGGATGCCGATCACCGAAAGCTCCTGAGCGAGCTTGAGGAACTTCGAGCTGAACAGAATAAAAAAAGCAAAGAAGCAAAAGGAGAGTCTGCCGAACTCAAAGAACTTAAGGTGCGTGTCCAGAGTCTTGATAAGGAAGAGTCGGAAAAGAAGGAAGAACTTGACGAAATACTCCACACAGTCCCTAATTTGCCATTTGAGAATGTCCCGGTAGGACCGGACGAATCAGGAAATGTTGTGGTTCGCGAAGTTGGAGAAAAACCAAAGTTTGATTTTCCGCCCAAGGATTATCTTGTCATCAGCGAAAAATTAGACATTATAGATGTCGAGCGGGCGTCTCAAGTTTCTGGTTCTCGTTTTGGATACTTAAAGGGAAGGGCCGCGCTTCTTGAATTTGCGCTTATCCAGTACACCATGAAGGCGTTGACCGACAAAGAAATCCTTAAAGGAATTATACGGGAAAATCCGCATCTGGAAGGAATCTCTTCCGAGCCTTTCGTTCCTGTGGTTCCGCCGGTTATGCTCAAACCCAATGTATTTCGTAAAATGGCGCGCCTGAACCCTGGCGAAGAAGAAGAGCGGTACTACATTCAAAAAGATGATCTCTATCTAGCCGGCTCTGCCGAACATACGCTGGGGCCTCTTCATATGGACGAGACGCTGGCCGAGGAAAACCTTCCAAAGCGCTATATAGGATTTTCTACCTCGTTTCGCCGAGAAGCCGGTTCTTATGGCAAAGATACAAAAGGAATACTGCGGGTTCACCAGTTCGATAAGCTGGAAATGGAGTCATTCTGTTTGCCCGAACTTTCCCGGAAAGAGCATGAGTTTATTGTGGCTTGTCAGGAATATCTTATGAAGGGGCTCAACATTCCTTATAGGGTAGTTGAAATATGCACGGGGGATATGGGAGGTCCCGATGCACGGCAAATCGATCTGGAAGCGTGGATGCCCGGGCAGGGCACGTATCGCGAAACCCATACGGCAGATCTTATGACCGATTATCAGGCGCGCAGGCTTCAAACTAAAGTTAAGAGGCGTGCGGGTTCAAAAGAGCTTGTACACATGGTTGATGCAACCGCTTTTGCCATAGGGCGTACCCTTATTGCCATCATTGAGAATTACCAGACCAAAGACGGGGAGTTTGCTGTTCCCGAGGCTCTCAAATCCTATCTTCCATATATATAAAGGGTATTGTCCCCTGTATTTTCTGCGCTCGCTCGGAAATGCAAAAGAGTACTTTTGTATTTCACTCGACTCGCTTGAAAATAACCCAAATGCCAGACGCCAAAAAAAAAGTATCCAAAGAGAGCGTCCAAGATGTGCGGACATGGGTCGAGGTGGATAAAAAAGCGCTAGAAAGCAACTATACGGCCGTAAGGGCTATGTTGAAGGAGCATTGCCGCCTTATGGCTGTAGCCAAGTCCAATGCCTATGGCCATGGTCTCATTGATTATACAAGAGAGATGGAGAAGCTTGGCGCCGATTGGTTTGGCGTCGATTCAATAACGGAAGCGCTTGCTTTGCGAAGAAGCGGCATTCAAAAACCCATACTGGTGTTAGGATATACCCTGTCGTCTCGGCTTTGGGAAGCCGCAAAGCACGATATTCGGATTTCCGTTTCCTCACCCGATAGCTTAAAGGACTTCATTCGACATGCTGCGTCTTCGCGTCTGCCAAAGATTCATCTTAAAATAGATTCAGGCATGCACCGGCAGGGCTTTATGGTTTCCGAGATTTCTGCAGCCGCATCCGCTCTCAAAAAGAAGTTCAAGAATTCAGGCATTGTAGAGGGTGCATTTACGCATTTCGCGGCGGCAAAAAATCCGGCTTTTCCTTCGGAAACGCTGACACAGACAAGAGAGTATGAAAAAGCAATAAAGATTCTTTCTTCGGCGGGGTTTAGCGTTCTTAAGCATGCTGCGGCAACCGGCGGCATGCTTGTGTTTCCCGACACGCATTTTAACATGGTAAGGGTCGGTATCGGTCTTTACGGCCTTTGGCCTTCACAAGAGACAAACGCGGTTTTTTCAGATGCCTTGAAACTCAAACCGGCGCTTTCATGGAAGACCGTTATTTCAGAAGTTAAGGCGTTGCCGGCAGGCAGTAGGATCGGATATGATTTTACGGAGATGTTGAGGAGAGATTCTCGGGTGGCGATATGCCCCATCGGCTATTGGCATGGCTATCCCAGAGCCCTATCCGGCGCGGGACACGTATTGGTAAGAGGAAATCGGGCCAGGGTTCTCGGCAGGGTTTCCATGGATATGCTGAGCATTGACGTGACAGGCATTAAAAATACGATGGTCGGAGAAGAAGTAACACTCATCGGGCGAGACGGGAAGGAAGAAGTCTCTGCCGATGAGCTCGGGTATCTTACCGGCACAACAAATTACGAGATCATTACGCGGCTCAATCCTTTAATGAAAAGGGTTTATGTGTAGTTCGGGCTTTTTCTGGGTAAAGCGCTATCAGGCCTTAAGGGCCTGTTTTTTGTAACCATGCAAGTCCCTTGACGGCTAAACGGGGGGGAGTACAATAATGCAGGCGTTCTATTTTTAGGGTACATGCAATGGGAAACCAAGTTTTGGTAAATATCTCCGTAGATAAAGTAAAGCGGCTCACGCTCCTATTACAAAAGGTTTTGGAGCTTCTGGATGAACATGAGCCGTTGAGGACCGATATAAGCCGGGAAAGCGTCTCATTTTTCTCTCATGTGAGCTTGGCTTCAAAAGGGACACTCCCTGCTTCTCAAAAAGCACTTCTTGAGAGTTTGGAGAAGATATGTAATTACCTTGAGCTTGCCGAACATCTGCCCGCCTTCAAAGATATAAGTATAGATATTCTGAAAAGCTTATATGTCGGGATTAGTAGGCGCTTGGCTGAAGATGTCCCGATGGTTGAAGCGGAAGAAAAAAATCCCGCTTCGCCAAGATTTCAGACTGTCTCCAGGCGAGATGGACAAGGCCAGCATGAAGAGAAAATCCTTCATAAGCAAGCAGGGCGCTCTTCTTTTTTTCAAAAGTCGCGGAAGACAAACTTGATACTGGATAAGCCGGAGAAACATCTTGCTCCAAGTCCTCTCTCCGATCGTCAGCAGTTCATGCTTCGCTTCGCCTCGTCCCGCAAAAAGTTTCAACTTAAAGAGCTCATAAGCCATTTCCCCTCTCTTAGCGAAAAAACCATACGCAACGACCTTCTGGCTCTTTGTGAACATGGCCTTGTCCGGAGGTTTGGAATTGCTCCAAGAAGCTATTATGAAGTTTCTGTCCATGCGGAAGTATCAATGCATAATACGGAACATGTTTTTAATCATGCGGAATCGGTCGTTTTTAATACGGAACCCATACAAGTCATATGAAAGGAGTCATACTTGCTGCAGGCAAGGGAACGCGTCTCTTGCCGGTTACAAAAGTCGTCAATAAGAGCCTTGTACTTGTTTACGACAAACCACTTATTTATTATCCGATAACGACGCTTCGGGACTCAGGTATTACCGAAATCCTCATTATTGCCCGCCCCGGACACGGTGGTCAGTTTCTTGATCTTCTTGGATCCGGAAAAGATCTTGGAGTAAGGCTGACATACGATGTGCAGGAAGAACCGCTTGGGATTGCCCATGGTCTTGCGATTGCGGAAGATTTTACAGACGAGGGAAAGTTTGCCTTTATTCTCGCAGACAACATATTTGAAGATACCTTTGAAGATGTGGTGCGGAAGTTTTCCTCATCTGGTCCCGGTGCGGTAATCGCTGTCAAGAAGGTAGGTGATCCGTGGAGGTCCGGCGTGGTGGAAATAAAAGATGGTACGGTGATAAGCATTGAAGAGAAACCAAAAAATCCAAAATCTTCACTCGTTGCCACCGGTTTTTATCTGTACGACAATAATGTTTTTGAGATCATACGGACCTTAAAACCATCGGAAAGAGGGGAGTATGAAATTACCGATGTCAATAAGGCCTACCTTGCGAATGGTCAGCTTTCCACAATAGAAATAAAGGGAACCTGGATAGATGCCGGAACGTTCGATTCCCTTCTTGAGGCGAATATACACATTGCAAATAAGGTAAAGGCAGGGCGGAAATAAAGCCTTGTAGCTCCATTTGCCGGGAAGAGCGCCGCCATGGATTTCTCCGGACGAGCAAGAACTGTAAGATTTGACTGCTTTTCCCGTCTCTATGTACAGGCAAGAACTCTTTTAAGGTAAACGGCTTAGCCGACTGAGATTGCCGATAAGCACTCAATAAGGGTACTTAAGGATGATGGTTTATCCACAGTAGAATTTAGCGGCATGTGTTAAGCTTATAGTTGCTTAAGATAGCAAATGCCCAGAAAAGTGCGGCCAAACCATTATTTTTAGTGGTTCGTCTGGGTTCATGATGGCGATGTTGTGGCGGGAAAAGTAAATTTGTGCTACAACATTGCTAGCATGGATTGACCCTTGAAAACAGAAAATTCAAGATAAAAGATAAACGAAACACGGTTTCCTAAATATTATTATTTCGGGTTTCTTCGGCGCGCGAAAAGAGTTCTCGATGGGATGCACCCCAAAAGGTCGACATCAGTCGCAGAATGTTGCGCGCAAGAGGAGACGTAATTAAAAAATCACACTATGATACATGTTAATTCAGTAATGAGGAAGCGCTTTATCAAAGCGATCTCCCTCACCACGACCATTACCACAACGGTGTGGATGACCGGCGCGGCATTTCTTATGCCCGTCGCATCCCACGCTGCGGTAACGATCAATGACGGCGATATCTTCCGCGCGTCCAACGACTACAAGGTGTACATCGCCAAGTATGTTGGCG
>JAUSGO010000034.1 GCA_030649025.1 bacterium
AAGCCCGACCCGTTGCCGGAAGAGGCGCTGAACAAGAACGCGGGCCGCATGCTTAGCGCGGGTATTATCGCTCCGTTCCTTTGGGCCGCAAATCCCATCGTTGGCGCGGGAGTCCATATCTTTTCCTTAATCCATTATCGCGGCGCCTTGCGGTCGCAAAAGCGCAAGATGGCCATTGCGGGCGTCATTCTCTGCGTAGCCGGGCTTGTTCTGATGCCCATAGACAGCATCGGCATGGGCAGATTCAAAAAACCCTACGCAAATTTTTATGCCGATGGGCCGGGTTCCTTGGCAAAGACGATAACGCCTACGGGAAAAGAATCTTTGGAGCTGACATCCTACGTAAGCACCAAAGGAGGTTTCGCAATGCATCAGCCCAAAGGGTGGACGCCGGACGAGAACGGAACGGAAGATTCGCAATTCGTGTTCAACGGGCCCGAAGACGGTTTGGTTGAAGGCAAACCCTTCCGTCCACAGCTTAATGTTGATTCCGCGCCGGCCCCGTCGCTTGATATTAAAAGTACGCAGGACGCCGTTAGGATGCTTACAAAGTCGCTGGAAGAGGAACATCCGGGCGCGTCTCTTGCGGAAGAACGGATAATGCTTGCCGGCGGACGCCTTGACGCGAGTTTCCTGGATAGCGCCTACAAAGACAATGGAGCCGATGTTCATATACTTCTTATGGTCGTGATAAAAGACGGCATCATGTATTTTGCGGGGTCCAAAATGCCCCCCGAAAAATGGACTCGTAACGCAGAAACGGTGAAAGACTCGTTGCGCACATTCCACATACGGCAAAAAACATACGTGAATGAGAAGGAAAAATTCAGCATGTCCGTTCCAAAGCACTGGATAGTCGTCGAAAGCGGCAAGCCGGAAACCCCGGTAGCCTTCAGGAACGCCCTGCCCGACACCGCCGGAGGCGAACCGTTCTTCGCGAACATAAATGTTGCCGTCGGTCCGGCGCAGAAAAACAGCGTGCAGGATATCTACGACACTGTTGAAGAGGTAAAAAACGCCCTGCCGAAAGTGTTTAAAAACTACAGCATCGTGGAAGATGAAGACCATACCACCGCGGGCGGACAGAATATGCATTTTCTCGGCGCCGTATTTACCCAGCAGGGCGTTGTTTTCCGGAATCTGCAACTGTTCGCCGTAGGCGGAAACAAGCTCTACGTTGTGACGGCGACCGCCCCCTCCGAGGTATGGGCTTTATATGGGCAAGTTATAAAAGATGTTTTTGAGACCTTTGATATCGTAGGACCCTCGAATCTGGGGCCATTCGCCGATTGTATTAAAAGCAAGAGCGTGGTTTTCTACGGGGCGTTCGATTGTTCGCACTGCCAGGCACAGAAAAAACTCTTCGGCGACGCAGCATCCCGCCTGCCGTATGTTGAGTGCTCCACTCCCGATGGGAAATATCAGACCGGCGTCTGCAGCGACAGGGATATCAAAGCATATCCCACGTGGGAATTCCCCGACGGTTCAAGACAGACCGGCGAATTGCCTCTGGAGACGCTTTCGGAAAGGACCGGATGCGCATTGCCTTAACCCTCCCATCTTCAAAAATTTAATCAGGCAACCTTATAATAGGCCGGTTAGCGTCACGCGCAACCTCATTTGGATTCTAGCTTTTCGTGGTTTCAAATTAGCCGAAAAATAGTCCCTTGTGGACTTTTTTTTGTTTCAAATTCTCAAAATCGATTGCTCAAGTGGAGGCCAGAGCCTAGAGTATAAAGCACGGACACTAACAGCAAGGCAAATGAACCCGGTGAGCTTGCCCCCCACCGTCACAACATCACAAATTCCTCACACAACATCCTTACATACTTGAGTATGTAAGGATGTTGTGTATACTATAAATATATGGGAAAAATCAAAACAGCAAAGCAGATGGAGCGGCATCTTAAGGGAATGGCCAATCACTATCGCATCGAGATACTGCTTTTGATCGCCGCACGCGAAGGGCTTACGCTTGAGGAGATTATTGAGGCGATTGGAGCCAACGAGAAAACGTTGGGGGAGCACACGCGGCGGCTCTATATTGCCGGGCTAGTCAATAAAAAATACCGCGGCAAATTCGTGGAACACACGCTCTCGCCATACGGAAAAACATTCGTTGCCTTCCTCAAATCATTCCAACGCATCCAATAACATCCTTACAAACTGGAGTTTGTAAGGATGATTGTGCAAATGATGATGTGTGTTGAATTTCGACGACCTTCTTAAGTTAATAGGTACGGTATAAAACTTCTGAATGAGGTTTTTTTCTCGAATACTCTCTAACTCAAAACATGCACTTCAACTTTTGGGATACATTGGAAAAACCATTCTTTGCGCTCGCCCCGATGGCGGATGTGACCGATGCGGCGTTCCGGCAGATGTTCGTGGAATGCGGGAAGCCAGATGTGTTCTGGACCGAGTTCGTATCCATTGGGGGGCTTTGTTCAAGAGGCAAAGAAGCGCTTTTGCCCGACCTATGGTTTGGTGAAGGCGAACACCCCATCGTCGCGCAGATATTCGGCGTGGAGCCCGAGAAGTACGAAAAAACGGGTGTGCTCATCCGCGAACTTGGTTTTGACGGCGTGGATATCAACATGGGGTGTCCCTCGCGCGATATTGAAAAACAAAAAGCAGGGGCCGCGCTCATCAAAACTCCAGAACTCGCACGCCTTGCCATCCGAGCCCTGAAGAAAGGAGCTGGGGATTTACCCGTGTCCGTCAAAACGCGGGTCGGCTATGTATCTAAGGATGAAATGTCGGCATGGCTTCAGGTACTTTTGGAAGAGGATTTGGCCGCGCTCACCGTGCATTTGCGTACGCGCATGGAAATGTCGGCAGTGCCCGCGCAGTGGGAGCTAGCGCATGAAATTGTGGAACTAAGGAACCGCGTGGCGCCAAAAACACTTTTAATTGGAAACGGAGACATCACTTCAATGGAAGATGCGCGCGCTCGTCTGAAGGAATCGGGCATGGATGGCGCAATGATAGGGCGGGGCGTTTTTGGGAATCCCTGGTTTTTTTCCGAGCGGGTGCCCGATGTACGCGAACGACTCGAACGTATGGTGAAACACGCGGAACTATTTGAAAAGAAATTCAAGGGTATCAAGAATTTCTCCGTGATGAAAAAACACTTCGGATCGTATGCCACGGGATTTGACGGGGCCAAAGAGCTTCGGATACGTCTTATGGGAACGGAAAAGGCTGAAGACGTGAAAAAAATAACGGAGGAGTTTCTGGGCGCAGTTGAGGTGTAAGATATTCCTATTTAAAGCGTCTTCTTTGCATACCTATGCAGACGCTCACAAAACGCACGCTCTCTATATTCTGGGAGCATAGCAAAAAATACCGCCTTCAGGCGGCGGTTTTGGTATTGGGTGTGTTTTTGTTCACCGTATTCCAAACCTATACCCCATTCCTTTACAGGGACCTTATTAATCTTCTTGCCTCGGGGCGCGTTCCGGAAAATTTAGAAAAGGCCATATATCTTGTGGTGCTCATTTTCATCCTGAATTTCGTGAAGATATCTTCCTGGCGCGTGACCAATTTTGTCAACAATTACTTTGAGTCCAAGGTGATGAGGGACCTCACAAACACATGCTACCAGTATCTGCAGAAACACTCCGTTGGGTTTTTCAGTTCCAGCTTTGTGGGGAGTTTGGTTACCAAGGTGAAGCGCTATGAACGTGCGTTTGAGCAAATAGCCGACCAGTTAATTTTCGATCTGGGACGCTCGTTGCTTGATACCGGATTGGTTCTTACCGTGCTTTTGTGGAAGTACCCTACCTTCGGACTCATTTTGCTTTTTTGGTGCGCGGCCTTTCTGGTCTTCGCCTACTTTTACGCGCGTTTTAAGCTTCCATATGACATCCGTCGGGCCCGCGTTGATACGCACACCACGGCTCAGCTTGCCGACAGCTTTACCAATAATACCAACATCAAACTTTTTGCATCCTATGAGCGTGAAAATGAGAGATTCGGCGAGGTGACGAATGAGCAGTTCTTGGCGCGCAAGAAAAGCTGGGACCTGGGGACGTGGAGCGATGTGGTGCAGGGGTTTTTTATGGTTGGCCTTGAATTCCTGATTATGTACGTTGCCGTGAAGTTCTGGCTTGCAGGAAAGCTGGACGTTGGTAGCGTAGCGCTTCTTCAGGCCTATGTCATACGGCTTTCCGACAAGCTTTGGAACACCGGGAAGAATATCCGCGTTATCTATGAGGCTCTCGCGGACGCAAATGAAATGACCCAGATGCTCTCCACCCCGTTTGAGATAAAAGATGCAACGGGAGCGGGGCGACTGGAGGTTTCAAAAGGAAGTATCGGATTCCGGAACGTTCTATTCGGCTATTATAAAGAAGCTTCCATACTTAAGGATTTTAATTTCTCAATTTTACCCGGCGAGCGCGTAGCGCTCATCGGTCCCTCCGGAGGAGGAAAGTCCACCATCGTGAAGCTTTTGCTTCGGTTCTACGACATTCAGGGCGGAGAAATTCTTATTGACGGGCAGAATATTGCGAGCGTTACGCAGGATTCTTTGAGGCAGACCGCCTCGCTCGTTCCCCAAGAGCCCATACTTTTTCACCGGACGCTCATGGACAACATCAGGTATGCAAAACCAGACGCAAGCGATGAGGAAGTGATACGGGTTTCAAAACTGGCGCATGCGCATGAGTTCATTTCTTCATTTTCTCGGGGGTACAATTCGCTTGTGGGGGAGCGCGGTATCAAACTTTCTGGCGGCGAGCGCCAAAGGGTCGCCATCGCGCGGGCAATTCTTAAAAACGCTCCCATACTCATTCTGGACGAGGCGACCAGTTCCCTTGATAGCGAAAGCGAGATGTATATTCAGGACGCGCTTAGGCACCTTATGCAGAACCGCACTACTATTGTCATCGCGCACCGCCTTTCAACCATTATGCAGATGGACCGCATCGTGGTCGTGGAAAACGGCGTGATCGTTGAAGAAGGAAAGCACGAGGAGCTTCTTAAGGTACAGCAGGGGCTTTATCAAAAACTTTGGGGAATCCAGGCGGGCGGATTTACTTCGGCCTAGGCGCGTCAAAAAGACAGAATTATCCCAGCAAACAATCCGAATAACCGCATCCTAAATGAACGGAAAGCATCGGGTGGTCTTTCGTGTATCTTAGAACGAACTCATGCTCGTTCTCTTTCTTATTATAAATAAAATCCTCGGACGATTTTTCCGAGGAGTTTGGCTGCACAAACTTACCACAGGCTATAGATTGGCCGTGATTAAGGTGATTCGGGGCAACTTGCGGCCGGCACCCTTTTCCCTTTCGATTAGGCCCATTCTTGCGAGCCGCTTAATCGTATGACAAAGAGTCGTAGACTGAAAGCCGCTGCGGAGCGCAAGTTCGTTCAGGTTCACATCGGCACTCCCGCCGCAAGATCTTACGTGGTCAAGAATAACCTTGTTCGAGCCACTATCAAGGCATGCCGCCTTGCTCATAATTTCCTCCCGTAGACCCGTTTCCGCTTTCAGCAGATATTATATATCATATTCAAAAACTTATCAAGCCAGTCTTGCCCTTTTCTTTTGCCGCAGAATATACAATATGATACACTGGCTTAATTATGCATCTTCTTTGGAACTATATTAAACAATATAAGAGCATTCTTTTTGGCGCATTGGCGCTTGCTACAATAAACCAGGGATTCTCGTTGCTGGACCCACAGATATTCCGGCTTATTGTGGACCGGTATGCCACGCGTGTTGCCACCTTGCCGCAGGACGAGTTCTTGCACGGCGTTATATTGCTTTTGCTGGCGGCCGTTGGCGTGGCGTTCGTCTCGCGCGTTGCAAAAAACTTCCAGGACTATTACGTGAATGTCATCACCCAGCGCCTGGGCACGCGTCTGTATGCCGATGGCATCGCTCACGCCTTCTCTCTGCCCTATGCGGTGTTTGAAGACCAGCGTTCGGGCGAGCTTCTGCGCCAGTTGCAAAAAGCACGCGATGACGTGCAGAAGCTTATTGTAAGCGCCATCAACATTCTGTTCCTTTCGTTCGTCGGCGTTATTTTTGTTCTCATCTACGCGTTCTTTGTCCATTGGCTGGTGGGACTGGTGTATTTTCTTATCATTCCTTTGCTCGGCGCGGCAACATATTTCATCGGCAGGCGCATCAAGACCATCCAGAAAAATATTGTGGTGCAAACGGGGGAACTAGCCGGTTCCACCACCGAAACTCTGCGTAACGTGGAGCTTGTCAAAAGCCTGGGGCTTGAAGCGCAGGAGGTTGGCAGGCTGAATGCCGTCAACGATCAGATATTACAGCTCGAGTTGTATAAGGTCCGACTCATCCGCAAGCTGAATTTCACCCAGGGAACGCTCATTAACGCCCTACGTTCCTCTTTAATGCTTCTCATGCTCTGGCTTATTTTCAACGGGGACATTACGCTTGGAGAATTTTTCAGCCTTCTTTTCTATTCATTTTTTATTTTCAACCCTTTGGGAGAATTGGGTAATGTCTCCGCACAGTATCAGGAAGCAAGGGGC
This sequence comes from bacterium, assembly GCA_030649025.1. Lineage (NCBI taxonomy): Bacteria > bacterium. The sequence continues at coordinate 6,520 of JAUSGO010000034.1, forward strand.
AGCATGGAGGTACTTGGCAAGGTGCTGGCCACTTTACCGGCGCCGAAACCCGCGCGACCGATTGCAATTGAGGGGGCTATACGGGACATCGCGTATGAGAATGTAACGTTTCAGTATGCTTCTGCGGACAAGCCTTCGCTTTCCGGTGTATCCTTCCGCGTTAAGGGCGGAACAACGATCGCTTTTGTCGGACCCTCCGGTTCTGGTAAGACAACCGTTATGAAACTGTTGTCGGGGCTTTATCAGCCGACGGACGGCAAAATATTTTTCAATGGCGTGGACTCGAGCGTTGTGGATTTTGATGCGGTGCGCCTGAAAATGGGGCTGGTGTCGCAGGATACCCAGCTTTTTGCCGGCACCATACGTGAGAACCTCTTATTCGTTCGCCCGGATGCAACCGACAAAGGATGCGAGGAAGCCCTGGATGCCGCCGCTGCCCGTACCATCATAGAGCGTGGCAACAAGGGCCTTGATACGCGCATCGGGGAGAGCGGCATCAAGCTTTCGGGAGGCGAAAAACAGCGGCTTGCCATTGCCCGAGCCCTTTTGCGAAAACCCCATGTTCTGGTCTTTGACGAAGCGACAAGTTCGCTCGACTCCATAACAGAAAAATCAATCACCGAGACCATAAAAAAAGTGACGGCATCCCGGCAAAACCTCATCACGGTGTTGGTGGCCCATCGTCTGTCCACTATCATGCACGCAGATACTATTTATGTTCTTGAGAAAGGAAAGATAGTTGAATCCGGTTCGCATGAGGCGCTGTTGCGTGAAGGCGGGCTTTACGCCGCGTTGTGGAGAGAACAGAGCGCGAGCACGGAGAACGGAATCAATTCTTAACTATTATGATTTAAACACATGTCCTTAAAACTTCATGTTAAGAACGATATTATTGTGTACGACGGAAAATATATACAAACTATTGAACGGCATTTCAGGAACCGCAAAACCGGATATCGTGGCACCTGGGAGATGGTGAAGCGTAAAACATACGGACGCATCGTTGCGGTTATTGCGCTTACGCCGAAAAAAGAAGTTATCCTGATAAAAATTTTCCGCATACCGTTTAAGTGCCGGATCATTGAGGCATGCGCAGGCCTTATGGATAAAAAAGGAGAGAGCGAGCCGGACATGGCGCGGCGCGAACTTTTGGAAGAGACGGGGTATGAAGTTTCTCGCCTGCGAAAGCTTGTTTCTGGCCCCTTCAACACCAGCATGCTTGAAGACGAGATAGTATATTATCTCGGTACGGGAGCAAGAAAGATTCAAGAACCGGAACTTGAGGATGCCGAGGATATTGAAGTGCTCAAAATCCCGCTTAAAAAGCTTCGGACATTTCTTCTGCATCCGCCTCGCGGAGTAAAGGCGGATGTGAAGCTTTTTGGCATTCTGCACCTTCTAAAGAGCAAGGTGCCCATAAGGTAGAAACTTCGCTCTTCTCTATTCCAATGTTCTCAAGAACATTGGAATAGTTTTTTTTGATGCTTAACTCATGATGTCTGGAATACGTGCCCTTGTAATTATACGATAGCGCGCTATAGTTGGTTTTTGGTGATCTATTTTAGCACTTTGACAGAAGAAGGAGGGCGATGATGATCGCTCAAGTAAATTACGCAGTTTGCGATACCGTCGTTGTCCTTATCACATCTCTCGGCGGATTTCCGGGGGCCAAGGAAGATCCGGTCAAAATGAGCGTGCCCGCATCCATTCTCGGCACGCTTAACCTTGTTGCGGTTGCCATCAATCACCAGACGACACCTCTTGTAGGAAGGGCGCTTGTCGGTACGATTGACGGCGCGATATGCAAAGGATGGGATTATCTGTGGCGGCGACTCGTGCGTCTTGCCGAAGAAGATTCAACCTTATTCCTGCCGCCGAATTTTGCCAACATGACTCCGGAGAAACTTGCGGGGCTTCTCGCCGATGGCAATAGCGGGGGAGTTATCACCGATGTTTCTCGGCGCGCCGCGTTTATCGTAGATATCGGGCAAGTTATGCTGGAACGTGGATGGGAGTCTGCTGAAGACCTCTGCCGTGAAGTGGATGGCTGGCTTATTCGGAATGACGACAAGAATGGTCTCTACGGACTTTTGAAAAAGTTTGTCGCGTACGCGAGCGACCCGCTGGAGAAAAAATCGAACTATTTTCTCGCTCTTCAGCAGGCAAGTTGCAACTGGGAGTATTGCGATCCTGAACATCTTGAGGCGCCGGTGAACTACCACGAACAGCGGCTGCATCTGCGCAAGGGCACGGTGGAAATTCTTGATGAAGCACTCGCCGGGAGGATTCGTCGCAGAGAGCCCGTTACCAAAGAAGAAGACCTTGCTATTCGCGGAGCCGTGAAAGAAGCCATCAGGTATATTGCCGAGGGCTTGGGGGTCTCTCCCGCGGATACGCACTATGCGTTTTGGAATTATTCCCGCAACTGCTGTTCACGCGACAAGACGCACTGTGAGTCGTGCGGTCCTACCTGCGGTCTTCCGGAACGGTATAAGGTGCAGGGAGTAACGCAATGTATCTTCGCGCCCATATGTATGTCGCGCGGCAAGCCGGTTTCGGAAATGTTGCTCGAACCAAGCCTTGATGACACCGATTGGTATTAAAATATTCCGCTGATGCGCGCATGCAGAGGCGGATTTTTCTTTGTTGCAAAGTTTGAGAGCGAAGTATACGCTGGAAATACTGTCTTTTACTTTGAAAACAAGAGTGAAATACTCCGGTCACCCAGGGGCTTTTCACGGGGCTAGATTCTCCAGTGGAGAATCTAGCGGACAACTTCAAGGAGAAAATGCCATGAGCTGGGAACCTATAACCCCGGAACAATTTAAAGAACTCCTGCCCTCGATTTGTAGCGAGGAGACATCGCAGGATGCAAAAGGATGGACGCCGGATAATCCGTTGTGGGGCCATTGCGCGGTTGTATCTTTGGTTGCGCAGAATCTTTTTGGCGGAAAAATTTGGAGAGCCGAATATACCGATCGCCAAAGCAAGACGAACTCGCACTACTGGAATGAATGCGCAGATGGCGCAGTTGAGGATTTTACGGTAGCGCAATTCGGTTACGCATTTCCCGAAATGCGCAATCCGGTGGTTCGGGACCGCGTCAGTATGCTGTATCACAAAGAAGGTGATTCGGAAGAACGCAAGAGGATTATCAAAAAAGCGCGAGAGCGCTATAAACTTCTCGCGTTCCGTCTCTTGCAAATGCTCTACGGCGCCAATAAAGCCGGTGTGCGAAATCCTTTGTTCTATGATCCTATATACTGCGCCTGCTTTGAAGAAGCTCTCGATTCGCCATGCCGGAAGATGAAGTTCGGTTGCGTCATAACGCATGAGGGAGCGGTGGTATACCGAGGATGCAACAAGACGATTGAACCCCTGCACTCTCTTTGCGACCCAGCCTGCATTCGGCTTTCCATTACATCCCGCACCGAACAGATGCTGGGAGCGTGTGGTCACGCGGAGGAATTTGCTTTATGGGAAGTCGCGCGGAAAGGCATTGCGCTTTATGAGTGCGATCTGTATATCGCCGGTTTTTACCCCAACGGCTTGCCATGGCTGAAAACGTCAGCTGAACATACGTGTCTGCGATGTTCGACACAAATGTACCAGGCACAGGTAAGAAAAATCTATGTTCCGATGAATACACGCCTAGAAGAACAGTCGTGGGCGCGATCATCCAGTGAGTGGCGGAGTATTACTCCCCAGCAAGCGGTTTCTGGCGCTCTCTGCTACGCCATGAAAGAAAAATCCATAGATTCGCCGGAAAAGGATCCAAATGCACAAGGTTCTTAAGGGCGGGAAGATAGTTGAAAGCCGAATCCCGGGCAGATATGCCGGGAATAAACCTCGAAAAATATTCGGCAGACTGGATTGTTTGTCCGGCAAGCGAATGATGAAACCAAAAAACCGGGTTTTTTTCCTGACCTGGCAAGATGCGGTGGAAGCCGGCTACCGGCCGTGCAAGAACTGCAGACCAATGCCGAGCGATACCTACGCATAGCGCCGCGGAATACATGTTCCCGCGGCTTTTCTTTTTCTCATAAATAGGGTAGGCTATAATCGGCAGTGAGCCAAACATGAAAGCTCGCTTTTGTGTTTGGCGAACGAACCGATTATATCGAAGATATATAGGTTATGACAGGTGAAACGACACAAAAACGCCCACCGGTGGTGGTTGTGCTGGGTCATGTGGACCACGGCAAGACCACGCTTTTGGACTATATCCGCAAATCGAATGTTGCAGAGAAAGAGAGTGGCGGCATTACCCAGCATATCGGAGCATATCAGATCGAGCATAATGGCAAGATGCTGACGTTTTTGGATACGCCGGGACACGAAGCATTTTCGGAGATGCGCAGGCGCGGAGCGCATGTTGCCGATATTGCAATTCTTGTTGTTGCCGCGGATGAAGGCATTAAACCCCAGACGTTGGAAGCCGCCCGCCACATCGAGAATGCCAAACTTCCTTTTGTTGTCGCGCTCAACAGAATTGATAAGCCGAATGCAGACTCTCCGCGCATTAAAAAACAGCTTTCAGAGAATAATATTCTTATAGAAGAATGGGGCGGGAAGGTTCCGGCCCTCGAAGTATCGGCAAAGACGGGTAAGGGCATCCCCGAGCTTTTGGATATGTTGCTCCTGTTGTGGGATCTTGAGGAAATTCCGGCAGAGACAGGTCTTTCTACCCAGGGAGTAGTTATTGAATCCCGGCTCGATCCGCGCCGGGGTCCTTCGGCAACGATTCTGGTCACCAGCGGGGTATTAAAGAAGAACGATGCGCTGATCTGCGGGGAGGCGATAGGGAAAATTCGAATTCTTGAGGATTTCAAAGGAGTAGAGATTGCTCAAGCGACCGCATCAACGCCGGTTTTGGTTACCGGCATGGAGACGGTGCCGGTTCTTGGAGATACCTGCGAGGTTGTGGCAAATGCCGAGGAAGCTATACGGAGATCGGAGGCACTTGTTGAGAAGCGCAAGGAAGAACAAAAAGCCGCCGATGCGCTACTGCAGGCCGCATCCGCAGGAGTTGTTGCCGCTTCCAAACATATTCTTCCCATAATTCTCAAAACCGACACGAAGGGTTCTGAAGAAGCCATCATCGAGGCGCTATTGCGCATGACCCACGATGAGGTTGCACTGAAGATCATTGAACATAGCGTCGGAGATATTACCGAAGCCGATGTTAAATCGGCCGAGAGCACCAGGGCCGCAATTATGGGTTTTCGCGTTACCTTGCCGCGCGCGGTCGAGCAATATGCAAGGGTAAGAGGCGTGCGCGTGGTGATTCTAGAACTTATTTACGAGTTTATCGAAGGAGTGCGGAAAGAACTTTCCCTTCTGTTGCCGGCAGAGATCGTGAAAACCCAAATGGGCAAAGTTTCATTACTTGCCATTTTTAAGAGGGAGAAAGATGGCATTATCATCGGTGGCCGTATCACGTCGGGCAAAGTGGTTCGCGGCGCGTGGTGCGACATTGTGCGAAATGGAGCCATCGTGAGCGAAGGGAAAATACGAGAACTTAAAATCGCAAAAGACGACGCATCGGAGGCGAAAGAAGGGCAGGAATGCGGCATGCTGTATGTGGGGAAGGGGGAGGTGCCGCAAGTTGGGGATGCGGTTGAAGTGTATGAACGCTTCGAAAAAAGAAGGGAATTATAGATATCTTGCCCCTCTGGGCATGCGTAAGGACTGGATTGCCAGCACCAGCTACATAGTACAAGTGGAACGGCGTTTTGTTGCAATGCCTTACCGCCATGAAAAAATCCAAGAGCTTTTGCACCACGAGGTTGCGCGGACGCTCCAGCGCGATTTTGCGTTTGCGGGCGTGCTTATCACCGTGACGGGAACGAGAGTTTCAAGCGACGGACAACATGCGGCCGTTTCTATCAGCGTATTCCCCGAAAATGACAGAGAGAAAGTTCTTGGTATTCTTGAAGGAGCCATTTTCCATATCCAACAGAACATCAATAGACAGCTTCGCATGCGTCCCGTCCCAAAAATACGGTTCGTGCCGGACCATGCACTCGAGCACCTTGGCCGCATTGACCAGATACTCAAGGCCGTGCACAATGATGAGTCTTCCCATGCCAAACCAAGATCAAAACCGCGAAGGATTCGAAAGGCTACATAACCTCATTGCCGGGGCGTCCCACGTATTGCTCGCTACGCATGAGAGGCCCGATGCAGATGCGATCGGAGCCGTCTATGCCATGGCGCATATCGGAAAGAAGTTAAACCGGCCGACATCCATTTTTCTTCCCGACGGCGTTCCCCAGGAGCTTCTCTTTCTTCCCGCGGTCACCACGCATCATGCCACGGCGGAAAACTTGCCGGGCGATGTGCTTGTTGCCGTCGACTATGGAGATTTTGCGCGCACGAAGCTTCATGAATATATTGAGGCCCATCCCATGCGCATCGCGACCATAGACCACCATCCGTCCAGCGATCAAAGGGGCGAAGTGCAGATCGTGGATACCGGCGCTTCCTCAACGTGTGAACTGGTGTATCGATATTGTGTGTTTGCGAACATTCCTCTGCACAAGGAACTTGCAACATGCCTTCTTGCGGGTATCGTATTCGACACGGGAGGGCTTCAACATTCCAGCACCTCTCCCGGAACATTAAGGATCGTATCCGATCTTGTGCGGCACGGCGCGCGCATGCACAAGGTGACGCAGGTGATCCGTCCGAGTCAGGAGGAGAAAAATCTTCGTATCATCGCCGATGCGCTTTCCGCCATAATGTACGATGCCGATATAGGAATGAGCTACGCCGTCGTTCACCATAAGGACCTTCTGGAGACAGGCGGCGATATCGATCTTTCGCTTGTTACGCATCTCATCAGTACCGGCAAAGAACAAAAATTCGCGGCGTTCTTCAAAGAAGCCGAGCCTGGCAAGTTCCGCATAAGTCTGCGAAGCGAGAACTTCAAAGGCGTGGACGTGTCGGCGATCGCCAAGCAGCTTGGAGGCGGAGGACACAAATATGCGTCCGGATGCCAGGTAGAGGGAGAGTTCTTGTATGCCTTATTACGCGTTCGTGAAGCGGCAAGAGCTGTGATAAGATAAAAAGAGGAAATGAAATTAAGAGTTGAGTGATGGTATGAAATATAATAAACTGGTGAGAGACAAGATTCCGGGATATATTCGTAAAAAAGGCGGTACGCCAATTACGCATGTTGCGGATATGGCAGAGTATTGGGAGAAATTAAAGGACAAACTGCTTGAGGAAATTGAGGAGTTCAAAAAAGATGAAAATATCGAAGAATTTGCCGATATTCTTGAAGTGATCGACGCAATCGCGGACCACAAAGGTTTTGATCGAAAGGAGGTTGGGCAGGTCAGAGATAAGAAGGCAGAAGAAAGGGGAAAATTTAAGGAGCGTATTATATTGGACGAATCTTAGAAGGCGATCTGTGGGAATATATGGCGCGATACCCAAGTGGTTAAGGGGGGAGTCTGCAAAACTCCTATGCGCGGGTTCGAATCCCGCTCGCGCCTCATATCATTGTCTTACGCCCGGGTGATGGAACTGGTATACATGAGGGACTTAAAATCCCTTGCCCGAAAGGGCTTGCGAGTTCGACTCTCGCCCCGGGCACATCTTATTTTTTTATTCCTATGCCACCAGAAGACTCCGAAAACTATACATGGGCGGAATTTGAGGAAGACGCAAAAAAAATTGCCGTATGGGCGCGGGAAAAGCGTTTCAAAAGCGTATACGGCATTCCCAGGGGCGGACTTATTCTTGCGGTTGTACTCTCGCATCTTCTTGATGTGCCGGTGTTGCTCTCCAGGGAAGATATTACAAGGGATACGCTTATCGTTGACGATATAGTGGATGGCGGGAAAACGGTACATGGGCTTCTGATGTCTTTGGGCGGAACGTTTAACATTTCGAGCCTTTTTTTTAATGAAGCATCTCCCGTTAAACCGGATTTTTTTGTGCGCACGAAGAAGAAATGGGTAGTGTTCCCATGGGAAACCTCGGAGACTTCAAGATACGATAATGTCTCCTAAAAACTCTTTTTAGAAGCAATAAAAAAACCACAGGCTTATGCTCTGTGGTTTTTGGCATGATGGGCGGAAATACTTTACATCGGCAGAGGACGAGGAATAAAGATTTTCTCGAGATTCTTATCGGCGTAGAGCGCGTCGAGCGCGTGGGTAATTTTGGTGTGCAGGGATAGGCTGGCATCGATTTCTTCTGTCCAGCCGGGTGTCCACCGGCCCAGATGCCAATACACTGCTTCATAAATAAGTTCTTGTGCGTTTTGTGGGATTGCCAAGTTTCCGGCAGCGGTCTTCCAAAGTTCCGCGGCGATTCGGCCGTGGTTGCGATCGGTTTTCGGTCCCCAGGGATTTCCGCCCTTACAGGTGTCTGACACGATTGTGGCGGCGTAAATAATGCTTCTCGCCGGCTCGTGCGGTATGCCATCCGCATCGCCCAACTGCCATTCCTGGGTCATGAGCATATCTATGGACAGGCAACATTCAACGGTGTTGCGCAGGATGCCGCCCGGATCGTTTTGCCATATGGGATGGTGTTTCCCCGACGGCGAGGCCGGGGCAGAAAAAAATTGCCACGGTGCCGTTTTTTGCAGATATAACTCAACAGATTCCCGGATGGCAACATCGCGGATCTCTTCCACGCAATATTTCCAGAACTCCCGTAATCGCTTCTCAATGATCTCGGAGAGCGCATTTTGGTTTTTTAATCTTTCAATGATCTGTTGCATAAGTGCTCCTTTTTGTGTCGGATAATACTATCACGAGGGGATTATTTTTTCAAAGCCCCCACACTATTAGTGCCCAGATGGCGCAAGGGAGCCACGAACAGTGCCGGTGATAACAGAGCGTTTTTTATATATGTAATTTTGTGGCACACACATATATTTACTGATCGCGCACTATTAGTGTGGAGGCAAAGCGCTCTCGTAACGATCATACACGTTATGCGGGTTCCAAAGGTAGAACTCGGTGATGCCGAACTCTTTCAATGCCCGAATTTGCTCCGAGAGCATATAGGCGTTATATATTGCGCCCATATCGAAGGCTTGCAGCCACGGGCGGATTCTTTCATGAGGAAAGTCGGGCGGAAGTTTGCTAAAACCCTTTTCAAGGGTTTTTTTGATCACGGTGTAGGGATATGCCGCCGGATTCTCAAGGCCGAAATTACCCGTTGAATAATGAGAAGGATATACCATCGGGGCGATATAGTCGAAATACAGCGCAGCATCTTCCACGCGCTGGCCGATGTTAAGGCCGGTTGAAGTGAGAAATGTGTATCCGAAAATATCCAGGGATGTTTTGATGTTCGGGTGAGTTTTCTTGAGCTCTTCGTTGAAGTACTTGAAAAACTCGACGATAACTTCGCTCTTGGGAGTTTTGCCATCCCATACGGGATAACGGATGGAAGAGAGTGCGCCATCGGTGGGGAAGCGGACGTAATCGAGGTTTATTTCCTCAAATCCAATATCGGCGGCCTGTCGCGCAATGTTCACAAGGTACGCCCAGGAGGCGCGAGAAGCCGGGTCGAGCCATGTGCCGCCGGAAGCGTCGCGCCAAAATGAGCCATTGGAATATTTCAGCGCCTCTTGGAGATTCTGGCGGGCGAACGAAGCATCTTTAAAAATAACGATACGGGCGATAGGAATGATCTCTGCCTGACGCAGGCGCAAAACCGCGTCGGTTAAAGACTGTTCAAATTGCGGTCCGTCGTCCTTGGCATTAATGACCATTGCAGTCAGATTCGTTTTTTTGACGAGCTCGATGAGATGTTCAAGGCGCGCGGGATCTTTGGCGGTGCTGGCCGTGAGATATAAAGCTCGAACTGGTTTTGGAGGTGGAGGGGTGGGTAGAGGGGTCGGTGCGATAATTTCGGCAAATGGCGAAGGCCGGAAGGGATTAGTCTCGAGTATCGCCCGGTGCAATCCGGACCCCAAGCCATTTTCCGTCGTGGCAACAACAAGGATGGCACCAAAGAGCGCGCCGCACAGGATTATCAAAATAATAATGGTGTATCGCTTCATTAATCACAGTATGGCATATATTCCGGAAAACCGTCAGTACATAATTGACTTTTTAGAATATATATGCCAGAATGTATATCCTACCAAGACTTTACATAAAGTATTCAAAAATAGGCTGGGTAGGCAGGAAGTTCCTTGTAAACTTGAAACTGGAGGAAGAAAGAAATGAAGCAAACCAGAAACGGAAAGCCAGTTGTTGATCTTTCGCGTATCGCGGTGATCGGTGAAAAACTCCGGCAGATGGCGGACGAACTTATCCTCATCTTCCCCGAGCGGCGTCACCTCATTCAGCAGATCATTTACGCGCTTCTCACCAAAGAACATGTGCTTGTTTGGGGCACCTACGGCACGGGGAAAACCGACCTTTTGCGTACGCTCTTCGGAGTCTTTAGGGGAGCGAGGATATTCTCTATTGGATTCTCCAAGTTTATGTCCGAAGCGAGCATCATCGGCATCCCCGACCCGAAACGCATGCGTGAGCAGGGAGAAGTGATATACCGTCGTGACGGCGGCATCCTTGATGCGGATTTTGCGGAACTCGACGAGCTTTTCGATTCGAATGCACCACTGCTCCGAACGTTACTCGGCATCTTAAACGAGCGACAGTTCAAGCGCGGCAGACAGGCTGAAGAGGCCAAGCTTCATACGGCGGTTGCCTGCACAAATGGCGATCCCATGGAAGAACTGAAAAAGCACCCGGAGCTTGGCGCGGTCGTTGATCGTTTTCTCTTTCAATGCCGCGTCGAATACTTGAAGAGCGCAGAAAGCCGTAGGCGCATGTACGCGAAATTTCTCACCGGTGAGCGGCCCTCGGTAAGCATCGATCTTGACGATCTTAAATACGTCTCTAGCATCGTGGTGGACGCGAACCAGATCACCGATCCGCATTTCGTCGAGGTATACGACGAACTCATCGGGGCATATCTTAAACAGATACCGACACAGGTCATCTCCGATCGCCGGAGATGCAAGCTTTTGCAGCTCGTTGAAGCAAATGCTCTCCTCTACGGCCGCTATGAGGTTGATTTTGAAGACCTCATGGCCATTCGCTGGGGACTTTGCACAGGCTACGACGATGGCCAGCATGATCCTTTTAAGGCCGTCGCCGACCCCATCATTGCCAAGGCGAAAGAAACGAAGAAACAAAACATCGACGAGGTGCAGCTGAAGCTTCTTGCGGAATTTAAATTGAAAATCCCGCCGTGCCCCGACTCCGCCTGTTCCAGCGACAAACTGGTGGAACTCTCGCGGCAGCTTACCAAGTTGCGTAAGGATGTGAGCGCTGTAAAGCCTCAACTTCCCTCGACCGAGGACGAGAAGAAAAAGATGCTTGCTTCGATCGATGGAATTCGCGAGACGGTGAGGAAGCTCACGGAAGGAGTGTAATTATGCCGCTATGGCTACCCGAAGTTCTGCAGTGGGCATTACCGGTCCTTGCCGGAGGAAGTCTTTTCTATTTTCTCAGCCGCTTCCTGCAACGGCGGAGAAAAAAAACAGATTCGTCCGAAGATAGGGACAACGAAATATCCGACCGCTCCCGGGAAGACCGAGAGCGCCGAGAACAAGAACGGCTCGGACAGGAGCGTCGCGAACAAGAAAAAAAAGAAGCCAAAGCGCGCGAAGCACTTTCTGCCAATAAAATACTTGCTCGCCACCTTCTCAAGAAAGCCGGAATTGATAATCGGGACCCGGAAGAGGTGGCGGACGAACCCGAAACGGTACGCCGTGTGGCACGGGCGTTGTCGGATCAGGACCTGGAGCTCGCGCGCATCGCCGCAACACAGTCGGACATCGACTTCCAGCTCGAAACACAAGCCGAGCGGCAAGCGGTGCAATACCCTACGAGCGACATGGAGCCTGCGCCGCTCACTGCGATCGAACAGTTTCCGGACATCCTGCCCGAACAGATGCTTATGGACGATGAAGAGTTTTACCTCAGGCTTGCGGAGAACGACCTTCTCATTCTCCAATCGCATGAAACTCACGTCGACCAGAAACTGCTGTATATTCTTCTGGACATTTCGCCTTCAATGAACGAACCCATGACGAGCGGCTATCCGCGGCATATCTGGGCGCGCGGCGTTATCGTGAACCTGTTGCTTAAAGCCATGGCGGGAAAAGCGAAGTACTTCATGCGCTACTTTGATTCAGGTCCTGAAAAACTTCAGCAGATCCTCACCAGCCAGGAGGCCGAACAGCTTCTCGACAAACTGCTCTCCAGTCATTCTGTCGGCTCCGGCACGCACATCTTCAGCGCCTTTGCGCAGGCGGTGAAGGATATTCGAGAGCTTGGCGGCGACGTATCGCGTTCAGAAATCCTTCTCATCACCGACGGTGAGGACAATTCAATGGACAACACCGAAACGGTCAAAGACCTGATGGGCAAAGATATTCGTCTCCACGCGGTACTTATCGGTACGGATTCCAAATCTCTGAAGCAAGTCGCGCAAACATACCGCAATATCCAGTAACAACTCTTAGGGCGTCTTCACGCCCTTTTTATTTGCCGTAAAATTTTACAGGTCATTTTACGCATATACCCTGTTCAAGAATCCTTGAACAAAAGGATATTGCAGTGTTATGCTCATTGGAGATACAATGGCTGCGTAGCTCAGTGGTAGAGCAAGGCTTTCATAAGGCCGTGGTCGGAGGTTCGAATCCTCCCGCAGCCACAACGAACGAAGTGAGTTCGGGCGGAGCAGGCAAACTGCTTTGCCTGCGTGAGGATGAGAAGCCCGGAGCGATGCCCCGCAAGCTTGCGGGGCCGCGAGGACAAGGCCCGAAACCCGAGGCATATCGAAGGATATGCCGAGAGGTGAAGTGGCGAATCCTCCCGCAGCCACTCTGTACCCCAGAAGCTCTTTTCATAAAGGAAATAACTATGCCGACAAAAAAAGGCAATTCGGAGTTTGAGCTTAATGACATTGATTGTTGCGCGCTCGATATGGCAATGCTTGAGAGCAGAAAAGTGGAGCTTATGCTTTTGCCCCTCCTGAGGCATAAGACACAGGAAGCCTTCCGATTATGCCGCGAGAAGCTGTCGGGCGTATTCGGTAACAGTAAATCGAACCCGTTCATTCTGGACATTTCCAGCGACGAAGGAATGGTGTGCAAAGCATACATTGAACGAGAAATAGCAAGGCTTTTGGATCTTGTAGGGGAAGATCGGAACATGAGGTTGCGATGCAGACATACCGTTGCGGTGCATTTGGGCGCTCTGACAGAAATTTGGAAGCTCTTTCCCAAAGAGAAAGAGCAATGAACGCGAATTATGTGGTCGTACTTACGACCACTTTTCTTGTCAAAGGCGAAAAATAGTGTATAGTGAAAGTTGTTCTTGGACCCTTGGTGTAGCCCGGTTAACACGTCTCCCTGTCACGGAGAAGATCAGGGGTTCAAATCCCCTAGGGTCCGCTCTGTAAAGAATCCTTTTCGAAAGCGTTTACGCCCGAAACATATAAACTATCATCAAAAGGATATTGCCCTCGTCGTTCAACGGATAGGACGCGAGCTTGCGGAGCTTGCAATAGAGGTTCGATTCCTCTCGAGGGCACAATTGTCTGGGGGACAATTGTGCGGGTTGCTACAATGTTTCCAATGAATGAAAAGCCACCCAGAAACACACCGAGGAAATAGTAAATAATTTAAAGTGACACATTCCATGACACAAAAACAAGTTCAGGCAGTATTCTTTTTCTCTCTCATGGTGCTGGTGGGCATTGTCAGTTTATTTCTTCTTTGGTCCTATCTTATCATTCTTTCCGTTGCCCTGGCGCTTGCGATTCTCTTTCGCCCACTCTTTAACTGGTTCCGATTGAAGCTAAGGTTCGGGCGCGGCGTCTCCGCACTGTTCGTCACATTTATCGTCTTTTTTGCCGTTGCGCTTCCGCTTTCCGCTCTTCTTATTTTGCTCGGCGTTGAAGTGAGGGGCGTCTACGGAGACCTCCAGGTTTTTTTAGAAACGGAACGCCTTCGTGGAGCTTCGTCATCTCCATTGCTGCATTGGATAGCCGAGAGTCTGCAGAATAAAATTGCCGATGAAGGGAGTGTTAATGCGGTGCTATCGTTCGTCTCTAAAAACTTCGTAAGTGTATTTTCTGGCGTTGGCGGTGTTTTTTTCAACGCCTTGCTTTTTTTCATCGCTTTCTACTATTTTATGAAGGATGGACACGTGTTCCGTCAGAAGCTTTTTGGCATCAGCCCCTTGTCCGATGCTGCGGAAACAAAAATTTACAACACGGTGCTGGTGGCAATTAACGCGGTAATGCGAGGGGCGCTCATTATCGCATTCATGCAAGGGGCTCTTGCGGGAATAGGTTTTTGGATATTCGGCATCAATGCTCCCATTCTGCTTGGTTCCGTAACCATGTTCGCCTCACTTATTCCCATGCTGGGAACTTCGCTGGTACTTGTTCCTTCGATACTGTTCTTGTTTGCAACAGGCTCTACCGCCTCCGGTATCGGTTTTGCGCTTTGGAGCGGTATTGCCGTGGGGCTTGTTGATAATATTTTCAAGCCAAAACTCATTGAACAGCGCATGAAAATACATCCTCTTCTTATCCTTCTTTCCATCCTTGGAGGTTTGAATATTTTCGGTTTTTTGGGGTTTATAATCGGTCCGTTGGTGCTTGCCGTTGCCTGGGCTCTTGCTGAAATTTATCGGGAAGAATACCATCCCCACATCGAATCTTCTTTAAAAACGGAAGGCTAATGTTGATAACTTTTTAGAGGCAGAAAGTTGCCTTATTTAAGCCAAAAATCGCTCTATTTACGAGGGCGATTTTTGCTTGAATTTTAACCCTATTTTTGCTACACTTTTCCTATGTCCGAGGAGATAAAAAAGTTAGAAAACGACGCTACTGTAGAGTTAAAAAAGGTAAAAGATCTTCACGGTCTTGAAGCATTTCGTATTGCATATCTTGGAAGAAAAGGAAGAATTCCGTTGTTTTTACGGAGTGTTGCAGAGCTGCCTTTGGCAAAACGAAAGGAGGCCGGAATGGCGGGGAATGCCCTGCGCGGAGCCCTGGAGGCGCGGGTTTTGAAGCTGGAGAAAGAACTAGGACGCAAATTCTCCTTTATTAAAGCTCCGAAAGGCGTGGGACTACGTGCAGGTCGGAGCTTTAATAAAGGCCTGGACGTGACCCGGCCGGGAAAACGAATTGAGCTTGGGCACGCCCATATTCTTTCCAACACCCTCAAAGATATCAGGGACATTTTTGTGCGTATGGGGTTCGCCGCTGTCTTAGGACCTGAAATAGAGAGCGAATGGTATAATTTTGACGCGCTTAATATTCCCGAAGATCATCCGGCGCGAGAAATGCAGGATACGTTTTGGCTGAAGCAGACAGCCGATACCAAAAAACAAAAAACAAATAATAAAGAAAGGTTATTGATGCGGACGCATATTTCGGGGATACAAGTTCGGTACATGGAGAAGAACCAGCCGCCGTTCCGCATCTATTACGAAGGGCGGGCTTTTCGTAGGGATGCAACCGATGCGACGCACGAGACGCAATTTCACCAAATGGAAATTCTTTACGTTGATAAAAAGCTTTCTGTTGCGAACTTCAAGGCCATCATTGAACAATTTCTTAAAGCGTTCTTCAAAAAAGATATTCGCGTGCGCTTGCGCCCGGCATATTTTCCATTCGTCGAGCCGGGGTTTGAAATAGATATGACGTGTGTGCGATGCGGCGGCAAGAAGTGCACGCTTTGCACCACGGGGTGGCTGGAGATAGCAGGGGCCGGTATGGTGCATCAGAATGTATTCCGTGCCGCAGGATATATTCCGGGGGAGTGGCAGGGGATAGCATTCTCGTTCGGTGTGGAGCGGCTCGCGATGCTCAAGCATCGTATTCCCGATATCCGACTGTTTTTTGGCGGAGATCTAAGATTTATTGAGCAGTTTTAGGTGAAATGCTATCCAGTGGGTATCTAATTTTTCTTCACCAAGGGAGGCGCACTTCTCAACCCTCCCAAAGTTAAAGAATCGATCCCTCCCTTGAGTTCCGAAAAATTAGATACCCGCTGGATATAGGGTCACGGTGTCGCGATACATAAGCGAGAGAGAGTATAAAATGGAGTGCGTCGTCTGCCCATCTTCGATGGGACCCCAGCCAGCCGCAGTCTAACAAGTTCTGATTATGAACGTGTCATCCCGGACGATGAAATTTATGTTATTAATAGCTGGGGCTCTGGCCCTTGCGGTCATCATTCCGTCCCTTTTCAGTACATACACTGTCTATTCAGAAACCCACGCCTTACGTTATCCGTTTATTCCTCGTTTCATAAGAAGTTCTTTTTGTGGGAGCAATAACTTTATCTGTAAATCTGATTTTCTTTGCAAGGCACTGAGTAAGTCCTATAGAAATATTTGTTATAAACCATTGCGTCTTTGTACGTCCGATGATTGTGCAATAGAGATGGATTGGAGAAGTTTTGACTATTAGAAATATGAAACTCTCATATAACTGGCTAAAAGAATATGTGACGACACTGCCAAAGCCCGAAAAACTGGCGGAGCTTTTGACGTTCCACGTTGCGGAAGTTGAGAAGGTTGAGCGAATGGGAGGAGACTTTGTATTGAGCATGGACATCCTACCCAATAGGGCGCACGACCTAAATAGCCACATCGGCATTGCACGAGAAATTGCCGCGTTTACCGGAAAAAAATTACGATTGCCCGACGCACGTTTCAAAGAAGGCAAAATCAAAAACGCAGACGCTCTCTCGGTACGGATAGAAGACGTTGAGGGTTGCCCGAGATATATCGGGCGGTATGTGGAGGGTATTAAAGTAGGCCCGTCACCGAAATGGATGCAAGAAAAACTGCTGGCTACAGGAATGAGGCCTGTTAACAATGTGGTGGATGCGACCAACTTTGTCATGCTGGAGTACGGTCAGCCGCTCCATGCTTTCGATGCGAGCCAGATAGGAAGCAACAAGAAACAAACGGAAAAAAAAGGAATTGTCGTGCGGAAAGCGAAAAAAGGGGAAAAATTCACCACGCTCGATGACCAGATATTCGTTCTGGATGGAAGCGAACTGCTTATTGCAGATAATGAGAAAGCGTTGGCGCTGGCAGGCATCAAAGGTGGAAAGAAGGCAGGCATCACGAGCAAAACAAAGAACTTAATACTCGAAGCGGCGAATTTCGACTCGGTGCTTATCCGCAGAACTTCCGAAAAACTTGGCATTCGCACGGATTCCTCCAGGCAATTTACGGGGGGGTTGCATCCTGTTCTTGCCGAGCGCGCAATGGAGCGTCTTTCTTCACTCATCCAACAGCTTGCCGGTGGCGTTATGTATGACGGTGCCGTTGATGCGTACCCCAAGAAATGGCCCGTTGTGCGGGTTCTCTTTGATTCCACGGCATGTAACGCGATTCTCGGAACGAGCTTGAAAGATTCGGAAATGAAAAAGATGCTTATTATGCTGGGTTGCCGGTTGTCAGTCGTTGGTCGTAAGTTGTTGGTTGTTGTACCAGCAGAGCGTCTGGACCTTGCTACATCAGAAGATCTTTATGAAGAGATAGGACGGCTTTATGGATGGGACAAGATTCAAGCCAAAAGCGCAGAGGCACATCTTGCGCCAGGGAGCCAGGACCCCATGTATGCCCTTTCCGAACTTTCAAGAAAAATCCTTTGTAGCATGGGATACTCGGAACACATAGGGTATACGTTAATTGGTGAGCAAGTTAGCGCTCTTTTTAGAAAATCCGGCCTGCGTCTTTTGGAACTACAAAATCCCATGTCCGAGGACGCAAGGTATTTGCGTCCGACCCTGATGCCGAGTCTCCTTGAAGCCGTTGCCGCCAATGCAAAAAAACGGGATGCGGTGCGGATATTCGAGATCGGAAAGCATTTCATGGAAGTGGGGGGCACAATGAAGGAACATATGGGGCTCGGCATCATGTTTTATTTGAAAAAAGAGATTACTTTGCACGAGGCCTGGTATGAATTGAAGGGAGTGCTGGATATGTTTTTTGCCTCACATGGACTGGGCGATATGGTATTTGCAGAAATGTCTTCGGAACGCAAAGAAGCCATGCGACTGCTGTTGGAGCCGGAAGGTCTTGCGGAGCTGCACATAAATGGCGCACCCATTGGAAGCATAGGCATGGTTACAAAACAACCAAAAGACGTCTATGGTATTGAGGGCATGGTGGTGCGGGCGCACGTGGATCTTGCGTCGCTTGAATTTGCGTCAGTGCAGGAACGGGAATTTGCCGATATTCCAAAATATCCCGCCATTACGCGTGATATCGCGGTGCTGGTGCCCAAAGGCGTGAGGGTTGAAGAAGTGCAGAATGTTATTGAACGCGAAGGAGAGGATTTGCTTTTTGATGTGGACCTTTTTGATATCTACGAAGGGGAGGGGGTTGGGGATGACAAAGAAAGTTTAGCATTTCATTTGATATTTCAGTCCGCAGAGCGGACGCTGAAAGATTTGGAGGTGAATGAAATAATGAAGAGAATCGTAGAGGGATTGAAGAAAGAAGACTGGGAAATTCGGGAATAAAAAATAGTTTATACTATGTCAAAGAATGTAAAAAAGAAAACAAAAAAGAAGCAAGTCGCAAAAATTGCTCAAAAATTGAAGGCATCTCCAAAACCTGTCAAAGCTTTGACGCCGAGGACGTTGGAAAAACACTCGGAACAACTTGTCACCAAGGGGTCCGGGAGTTATGGCGCCAAAGATATTTTTGTGCTTGAGGGGCTGGAGCCGGTGCGCAAGCGTCCAGGCATGTATATTGGTTCAACGGGTCCTGCGGGGCTTCACCATCTCTTGTGGGAAATTGTAGATAACGGGTTGGACGAGGCGATGGCGGGGTTTGCCAAACATATCGAGATAACGCTTCTTGCAGGCAATCGAGCGCGGATTTCCGATGATGGACGCGGCATTCCTGTTGAAAAACATCCACAGACGAAAAAATCCACACTGGAGACGGTGCTTACCACTTTGCATGCGGGAGGAAAATTCGGAGGCTCTGCCTACAAAGTTTCTGGAGGCCTTCATGGCGTTGGTGCCTCGGTGGTGAACGCACTTTCAACCCATTTAAAGGCGGAAGTGTGTCGAGACGGCGCTTTGTGGGCTCAGGAATTTTCTCGCGGCAAGCCAACCACGAAAGTGGAGCGCAAGGGACCGTGCAAAAAAAATGGAACCACCATGACCTTTGAGGCGGACCGTTCGGTTTTCCCGGACGCGGGAGACTTTGACTGGAAGACCATTATTGACCACCTTCGCGAACAAGCGTATTTAACCCGCGGGGTGCATATCTCGGTATACGACGAGCGCGAAGGAAGGCCAAAGGACGCAAAGGTCTCGGGGGTGCTGGGCGAGAATGTGTTCGGTACACAGCATAGTTTCTATTTCGAAGGAGGCGTGGTGTCATATGTGAAATATCTGACGAGACACGAGATATCGCGGCATCAGAATATTTTTTACGTGGAAAAGGACAGCGAGGACATTCATGTGGAAGTCGCATTCCGCTACACGCAGTCGCTTCTCGGGTACGAATATGGGTTTGCCAACAACATCCATACGCCGGAGGGCGGCATGCATGTCACAGGGTTCCGCACGGCGCTTACCCGGACGCTGAATGACTACGCGCGCAAACAAGGTTTTGTCAAAGAACAGGATGACAATCTGACCGGTGAAGATGTGCATGAAGGGCTTACCGTCATCATCTCGGTGAAATTGCGCGAACCGCAGTTTGAGGGGCAAACAAAATCGAAATTGGGAAATCCCGAAGCGCGCACCGCGGTTGATGCGGTTGTGGCAGACGCTATCACCACATATCTTGAACAACATCCGCAGGATGCCCGCGCCATTATTGAACAGTGCGTCATCTCCCAAAAAGCGCGCAAAGCGGCAAAAGCCGCGCGAGATACCGTGCTCCGGAAAGGCATCATGGAGGGGCTTGCGCTTCCGGGAAAGCTCGCCGATTGCCAGTCACGAGATCCCGAAGAGTCGGAACTTTATATCGTGGAAGGGGATTCGGCCGGAGGTTCGGCAAAGCAGGCGCGCGACCGGAGGTTTCAGGCGATATTGCCGTTGCGCGGGAAAATTCTGAATGTGGAGCGCGCGCGGCTTGACCGGATGCTGACATCGGAGCAGATACGGAACCTGGTCATTGCCATGGGCACGGCCGTAGCAGAGGAGTTTGACCTCACCAAGTTGCGTTATCATCGCATTATTCTCATGACCGATGCCGATATTGACGGCGCGCATATCCGAACACTGCTTCTGACGCTCTTTTGGCGATATTTCCGGCCCATTATAGAAGCGGGATATCTCTATATTGCCGAACCCCCCCTCTATCGCATTCAGTCGGGCAAGCAGGTTTCCTACGCGTTCTCGGATCGAGAGAAGGACGAGGCGGTAAAATCCTTAAAGGCCGTTAAAGAAGAAAAGAAAAAAACAAAGGGAGACATTTTAACCATAAAAAAACAGGGGAAGATCACCGGAGAGATCGAGCTGGGAGAGGGCGCTGCTGTATCCGGGGAAGTTTTGGCGAAGGATGGGGAGGAAGCTGTAAAAACGGGAGGTCCCGCCATTCAGCGTTATAAAGGTTTGGGGGAAATGAATCCCGAACAATTATGGGAGACGACCATGAATCCTCAAAACCGCATCATGCATCAAGTCGCTTTCGAAGACGCCAAAAAAGCCGATGAGGTTTTTGAAACGTTAATGGGCGATGACGTAGCGCCACGCAAGCGCTTTATTAGTACGCACGCGACGAAAGTGAAGAATTTGGACGTCTAAAAAACTCGGTTGCCTTACGGCAACCGAGTAAACGTCGCGATTTAATGTAGCGACAGTTCTTTTACCGAGACGGTGTTTGCAACCGTCCCGTCTACTTTGCGAACAAGACGGTTCGTTTCCTCCGGAGAAGGAAACCTCCCGTTGAGCCGGAAGTAGCTGACGCTAAGATACCCGAGAAGCGAACTTTTGAATCCCGAATCGTCGGCCTTCAAAAAACTCTTCAGATACACCACATCGTTCAAAATGAGAAGGCCAATCTTTCCCGCCTCTTTTGTTGGATCCAGTGAATGCAGGCGCATCGCAAAGTCCTTGGGGTCTACGACCCTAATCTCCACATATGTCCTTTCAGGTCCGGTTTCTTTTTTTCCCGCACGAAGCTCCTCTTGGATAAGGTGGGCGTACTCACGGAGCCGCGTAAGCGAGATTCGCACATACTTCGCTTCGTATTGTCCGCCCTCGCAGTAGACAACGACGTACCTACCCCCCTCCGTAAACATCATCTCCTTTGTGGTGTTCTTTGAGTTCGCTGTCCCCACGAAAGCGGAGAACGAAAGCACGAAAAGAAAAATCTTAAGCCATTGCCCATGCATTGTTGCCTCCCTGCAGCTGAATTCAGCCATCTATTGTGAAAAGATGGAAAAAATGCAGCGATTGCCGAACTTTTTCCATCTTTTCACTTATGTAAACGTACAGCACATGCTATCCTAATATGGCCTTCCGAATGTCCAGATTGAAGCTATTTTGTAGAAAATACTGATCTTTTTTATTCTCTCATGTATATAAAAAAATGTCAAGTCATGAATTTTTGACTCAGCAGGAGACATCCTTGTCCCAAGACAAGGATGTTGCTTGCCGGCTTTTTTGTGTCCGACGAAACACTCATTCAAAACATCGCCGGTCTTCAGATACAGGATATCTATAATATCTTTGATGCTCTCTCCCAGTGGGCGCTGGTGTTTGGCGTCGTCGGAGCGGTCATCTCGCTCATGTTTTCCGCGCACATGCTTTTGCGCTCCGCAGGAAATGAGGAGCGCGTGAAAAAGGGCAAGCAGGCACTCACGTGGACGGTAATTGCGCTTGCGCTTATTGTGATCTCGCGCGGTATTATTATTCTTATTGGGAATTTTTTTTAGCAGAATTCTTTCATCAATGATAAGTTATCCGGCTTTTTAGCCGGTATTTTTATCTGTGGATAAGTCCTTTTGAATATAAAACATACTCTTGCTACATTGAGCTCGAGTTCATTTAAAAAATAAAATTACGAAGGAGGTTTTGCCATGGAAAGTGGAAAAAAGCAAGTTTTTACCGAATTCGAGCGCAGGGCCCAGTTGTTGCGGAGCTACTTAAAGCCAGACCTTCGTCACAACATGGAAATCATTCCCAGCCCATTTTTTATTGAGATCGATGGGGGGACTTCCAGCGGGAAAAGTACGGTCATACGGGAACTTGATAAGTTCTTCAAGCGCGAAGGTTTCCGCGTATTGGCACCTCAAGAGGGACCCGCGGTGATACGCCATATTCCGCGGGATACGCCGGAGTACAATCTCCGAACGGGGATTTACTCACTGCAGATGTTCATAGATTTTTCCTGGGGGCATCTGTATGATCTGGTCATTTTCGAGCGCGGGGTTTTTGATCCTTTGCGGTGGATGGAATACTGGAAAGCCAAAGGCTTGCTTACCGAGGAAGAAAAGTCCATCATACAGAATTTTTTCCTACTCAATGCATTTACGAAGAAGGTGGATGCGGCGTTCTTTCTTGTGTGCGACCCGCAGGTCGCTTTTGAGCGGGAGACTCGTTTTGAGCTTTCGAGCAAAGCAGGAGAGAGCACGAATCCTGCAGCCATCAAGGTCGCCAGTGAGCAGTATCGTGTTCTCTATGAACGTCTATCTCCCGCATATCCGCAACTCGTGCTTGTCGATACCACAAAGCTTACCGAGATCGAGATGACGCAGCATATCACCGGAATTGCGTTGAATTTTTTGGAAGAACGCGCATTGAATTCGGAAAAAAGGGGGTGAGGCGTTCCGGTAGAGCGCCTCACGGGGGGTTTCGTAAATGTCTTTACGAAACGCGGGCAACTGCCTTGTTTCCGAAGAATAAAAAGTCACCCGGGAAACTGAAATATTTCGATAAAATGAAAGTCAGCTAGGAGGTTAAGGTCATGCACTTTCAGCAACAATGCATCGGATTTACGGGACAGCTTGCGGCCGGAAAAGGAGAGGCGCTGCGGATCTTATGCGGCGAGTTCGGCTTCAAATCCTTCTCGCTCTCCGATCGCGTTCGGGAGGTGGCAAGGGCGCGGGGGCTTTGCGAGGTGACCCGCGAGATGCTCCAGGATGTGGGAGACAGCCTGCGCCGGGATTTTGGCGGAGAGATTCTTGCGAAACTTACTGCCGGTATGGCGTTCACCGAAAATCTTCATCGTGTTGCCATCGACAGCATCCGGAATCCTGCAGAAGTCGCGTTTCTTCGCGCTCATCCAAATTTTCGGCTTGTTGCCGTTGTTGCCCCGCAAGAAGAGCGCGGCAGGCGGCTTATCGCTCGTGCCCGCCCCAGCGACCCCAAAACCTATGAGGAATTTTTGGAGCGCGACGCAAGGGATTTGGGCGTTGGACAGGGGGAGCTTGGCCAGCAGGTAGGCAAATGTATCGAGATGGCCAATTTCATCCTATTCAATTCCGGAACTCTCGAGCAATTTGAAAAAAACATACACAATATGGCAGATCTCATACTCTCCAACCAGCTGTAAATATACGAGGCGCCTTGTCCAGGGGCGCTTTTTCTTTGCATAAATAGACTTTTCTGCTAGGCTAAGAGGAATGTCGCTTTCTCTTCCAGATGTTGTAAGGAGAAAAAAACAGCCGTTCCGAATCGGAACGGATCTTGATGGCGTAGTCATTGATCATACCGAGAATTTTCTTAAAGTATGCAGCGAATTCGGCTGCCGGCTTGAGCCGTGGCAGACGAATTCCAATATTCTTCACGAATACGTTCCTGAAGAATTTAAAGAACGCATTAAAAAGGAGGTATATGACGTACGTCGGATGAAATCGCGACTTATGCCGGATTTTTTAGATCTTGATTTCTTGTTTTTCGAAAATCTGATAGTGGCGAGCGTACAGAAAGTGGCAGCAGCGGAAGAAAAAGTATGGCAATGGCTCGGGGAGCAGAAGATTCTGGACCGTCTTCCAAAATCCAGTATCTCCATTTTCCGGACCCGCCAGGCCAAAATAGAATATTTGAACCAGGTAAAGCCGGATTTTTTTATAGACGACGGTCTTGACGTGCTTGAGTTTTTGGATACGTCCATAGTACCGATCCTTTTTGATCCGCTCGGCGTTCATGAACGCATTCCCGTACCTAACGATGTACATGTTGTCAGGGGCTGGCATGAAATACAGCAACTTTTCGGCGCATTTACAAAGGCGAAAGAAGACGCGCCTGTTATGCATTGACGGCGTAGGCATCCCGGGTAAAATAGTTTCATCAAAATCGAATCTTGTTTTTTGACATCTAGAGAGGAGATGGACCAATGAATATTACCCTGATGGGCACTATGCCCATAGAAGAAGCATTCGAACGTTTAAGGAACGCGCCGCTGGAGGCCGCAGGAACGGAGAAAATATTTATATACCGAGATGCCACTATGCGTCTTTGCGATTTTTCTCCCGACGAACTCAATCCCGCGTCGCTCTATGTGTTAAAGAAAAACCTCGAGACGCAGCGGCAGATACGAGCGCATTTTTTGCAAGAGCATGGCATTGACACCTTACAGCTTTCCCAAGTGCTGCATTTGCGGGTTGCAGGAAAGGACGGGGAACGGCTTGTAGGTATGGCCCCGCCATTCGTGGAGATACAGGAGGAGCGGGTAAAGATCGTTGCGGGCGAAGGCGAACGTTCTTCTCCGGAAAATCTTGTTCTGCAGATACCAATCTTGCAAGACGGTATCCATAGGGCACATCTTGCAAGAGAGGCGGGGGTTTTGTTGCGTTGCGTGGTCATTCAAAGCCGCGTGACAGGCTATCCTCTTTATGCCTACCCGAATCATTGGTCGGAAGTAGTATTGTGCGACGAGACGCCGAAAGTAAAGAAATACTATCGTCGGGAGGATCCCTACACGTTCATGCGCCCGTATACGATACTCCAGCAAATTTCCAATCCGGAAGCGTTCAAGCCCGAGTGGGGACGATAAGAGCTGTATCAGCACAGCTCTTTTTTCATTTGCCAAAGAGTCCGCAGTACGGTTGACAAGAGGCAATGTCCCGCATACCATAGGGGCAACAATGTTCTTTAATTTCACATATAAAAGCGAGGTGCAAGACATGCAAGCTATCCATAAGCTTTCTCAAGTGGATTTTGAGGAACGGGCCAGAGTCCTGGGGCCGAGGATCTTTGAGACCATTGACATTCCGGCAAGGCGAAGCGAGCCGGCGCCGAAGACCGTTATCGTGGAGGTCACTTCCGTTGTTCCAAAGTCCGGCAAAACTACGCAGACCCAGCATCTAAGCTCCTCGCTGCGCGCGGTGATGGGGAGTGGCATGCGCGTGGTGGTAACTCCCGAGGGAGCGGAAGACCGGGCCATTCGCGCCATGAAAAAACAGGAGACGGATTTGGTGCTTGCGCGGTATTTGACGTACGTCATGCAAAATCTCCTCGATCTTTCTCGAAGCCGAGAATTTCATGTGGCGATACAGGACCGGAGCATCATCGACCATCTTATTTGGTCGGAATTTTATGCCAGAGCCGGAGAGATCACCCGCGAGCATCGGGACCGCGTGTGGGACTATGTGCTTTCCGGTGCATGGGTGCAGGCCATTGACGCGATCTTCTATCTTTATACGGATATTGATACGGCATTGGCGCGCGAGAAGAAAGGCGTTTCCATCGACCGGGCGGGTTCCATCATGAATCAGGATTCACTCTCTCGGTTTTGCGAAGCGGCAGAATCAACTCTGGAAGAGGTGTCGCGGCGCATGCCGGAATTGCCGATATTCCGGCTCGATACGGGAACCACATCCGAAGAAGAAACAAATGCGCAGATGACGCTGGCACTGCTTGAGACGTTGAACGGGCGTCTGGGCATAAACCTACGGCATACGGTTCCTTATTCCCTTTCCCTTATGCGTAAAGAAGCGGAGATCAACGGCAAACTTCAAGTGCAGATAAAGCTTAAGGGCCACCCTTGGCCGGAGGGTGTAGCCGAGCGGGGTTGGGTGCTCAAGGAAGAAAGCGAACAGGTAGATACGTACTGCGTATTTTTGGATGGAGTCCATCCCACGATCAAGCCCAGCGAGATCATCCGCATCCGGAAGGTCGGAAGCCAATATTCCTTCGCCTACAAAGGCGTTGGAGTGGAGAACATCGTAACCCGCCGTCCGCATCTCAATATCCCTATCGATGAGCGCCAAGCGCGGGATCTGATGAATCTTTACACCAGGCTTGCGACCATCACCAAAAAACCGCGTACCATGTATGAACGCGAGATCGACCCGTCTATCAGCGCGTATGGAAACATGTTCTTGTGCGTTGATACGGTGGAAGAACTTGGCAAGTTTACGGAACTATCCATGTACGCCAATGAATACGAGGAAGCGCGCCAGACGCTTCTTGAAGAAGCTGCTCGCCTTGGATTCGGACTGACGGATGTCGCGGAAGGAAATTATCTCAAAATGGCCGTTGGCTAAAAACCCACCACCGACCATAAGACCGCCAAAGGAAGGCGGTTTTTTCATATCAAAAACTCACGGTGTTGCCGTGAGTTTTTGACGATGTTGAGAGAGAACCCCGACCTTAACGCGTCAGGCACGTAAGCCGAATTCTGTAATCCCGCCGTGGCGGGAATGAGGATCATCTATCTGTCCGGCTTCTTGTGAAACCGGATCAAGCGGCACCCCGACCAATGCGTAGCACTGATCGGTACGACCTTGCACCCGGGTAAGGATTTAGCAGGCTGTCTTGTCTCCAAAACAGCGCACGTTTCACCCTTTGCGTTTCCGCAAAGACTCGTCTCTGTTCGCACCTCTAGCTACCGCGGCAAGCCGCAATAGACCGGCGGGCGTTACCCGCTACCTGTTTACCCGCCTAAGTTTTGCTTTCGCAAAATTTTGGCGGGTGAGTGTTCGGACTTTCCTCCAACTTGCACGAGCGTGCAAATCAGCGATCCTCTCGGTCTCTCATGTATTACTTTACACACTTACTTATCACTTGTCAAGAATAAACATTTTAGATATACTGCAAGAAGCCTTAATCTATGAAACGTTCCGAACTCGTCTTCAGCGTCATTCTTGTGCCGCTCGATTATCTCATGCTGCTTTCTGCCGCTGTTGCGGCATATTTTTTGCGTCTCTCGGGTCCCATTAAAGCGTGGCGGCCGGCTCTTTTTACATTTGATTTGCCGTTCTCGAGATATTTTTTTATCGCAGCTATCGTTGCATTATGGTGGCTTGCGGCTTTTGCGCTTGCGGGACTTTATCGCATGAAGACAAATCGGGCGCGGATCGAGGAATTTTTCCAGATTGTCACCGGAAGTGCTCTGGGAGTGCTTGGTATCATTCTCTACATCTTCCTTACGGGGGAACTTTTTAATTCCCGGTTTATTATTCTTGCCGGACTCTTTTTCGCAATCCTATCTGTTACCGTCTCACGCATGCTCATGCGAATGTTGCAGGCGCATCTTGCAAAAGTTCATGGATACGGCGTTCATCGCATGATTATTATTGGAGGAGACCAAGTTTCCCACACAATCGCAAACAAACTCAACAGCCACCCGGACTTGGGCTATACGGTAGTAAAACATCTACATACACTGCACATGGATGAAGTTCGAGACGCAATGCAACAAAACGGCAATAGTATCGATGAGGTATTGTTGGCCGATCCGAACTTTGAGAAAGAACAAGTTTTGGAGCTTATTGATTTTTGTGAGGACAAGCATATCGGATTTCGTTTTATCCCAAATCTTTTCCAAACGCTCACCACGAATGTTGTAGTGGATACGTTCACCGGAGTGCCTATCGTGGAGTTGAGACGTACTGCGCTTGAGGGCTGGGGGAAAGTGGTGAAGCGCGTGCTGGATATCGGGGGTTCCATACTGGGCCTTGTCATACTTTCCCCGATTTTTCTTATTGTTGCCGTTATTGTCAAAGGTGACACACCTGGCTCTGTGTTCGTAAGGCTCAAGCGCGTCAGCCAGGGCAGGACCTTCGATCTTTATAAATTCCGCTCGATGATCATCGGTGCGCACGAGATGAAAAAAGAACTTCTGGCATACAACGAAAGACAAGATGGCCCCCTGTTTAAAATGAAAAATGATCCGCGCATAACCAGAGTCGGACGATGGCTGCGCAAGACCCGCATCGACGAATTTCCACAGCTTTTTAACGTACTGCGCGGCGAAATGTCGCTTGTGGGTCCGAGACCTCATGAGCCGGAAGAGGTTGCGAAATACCAGAAACACCATAAAAAAGTTCTTGCGATAAAGCCCGGCATGACGGGCCTTGCGCAGATTTCGGGTAGCTCGGACCTCGCCTTTGAGGAAGAAGTGAAACTCGATACGTATTATGTAGAAAACTGGTCTTTGCGTCTGGACATATACATATTATTGAAAACCATCATTGTGCTCTTTACCGATAAATCAGCAGCTTAGTGCGTGAGGAAAGAAGAACCATAAAAAACGACCGACCTTTATCGCAAGATAGGGCTTTTTCTTTGTCTTTTAAACCAATTTGCGCTACGCTACGCATATGCGAGTGGCGCTTGTTCATGATTATCTTACGGAACTTGGAGGAGCCGAGCGGGTTTTGCAGGCGCTCTGCGAGCTTTTTCCATATGCGCCGATATATACGCTGATCTATGACGAGAGATCAACAAGAGGCCTCTTTAAGGATCGGCGCATCCACACTTCTTTTCTGCAACGCATGCCGTATGCCAAAACGCGCCATCGGAATTACGCATGGCTTATGCCGCTTGCGGCCGAGCAGTTCGATCTTGCCAAATATGATCTTGTCATCTCCGATTCGGCAAGCTACGCCAAAGGCATCGTAACCAAGCCTCATACGGTTCATATTTCCTATTGCCACACGCCTATCCGCTACGCGTGGGACGATTCCCACCGCTATGTGAAAGAATTCGGCGCACCGCTATTTTTGCGCCATCTCATTCCGTTTTTCTTGAACTACTTGCGCATATGGGATAAGGAAGCCGCACTGCGCGTAGATGCTTTTATTGCAAACTCATCCTTTGTCAAAGAGCGGATCCGCAAGTACTATAGAGTGGATGCTCAAGTCATACATCCGCCGGTGGACATCGAGTTTTTTTCGGCAGAGAAAAGGAAGGTGCAGGATTATTTTCTTGCCGCTGGGCGGCTTGTAGCCTATAAGCGGTTTGATCTGGCAATACGGGCGTTCAATGAGCTCCAATTGCCCCTGGTCGTTGCGGGCGAGGGTCCGGAGCTGAAAAGATTAAAGAATATCTCCGGAAAAACCATAACATTCGCGGGTCACGTCAGCGACCAAGATCTCCGAAGTCTCTATACAGGAGCCAGAGCTCTCATTTTTCCGCAGGAGGAGGATTTCGGGATAACAGCAGTTGAGGCGATGGCTGTTGGTTGCCCCGTTATTGCGTATCGTGGCGGAGGGGCGCTTGAGAATATCGTTGAAGGGAAAACGGGAATATTTTTTGACCATGAACGACCCGGCACTCTTTCAAAAGCCGTGGAACAGTTCTCAAAGACACAGTTCGACTCCGACGTCATTCGCGAGCATGCGCAGAAATTTTCGAAGGAGATGTTTAAACAGAAGATGCAGGAAGTTATCGCGAATACACTAAATCCAAATTTCAAAGCTCAAATATCAAATCAAATCCAAAATCCAAAGTTCAAATAATCCATCGGTAGATTGGTTTTGATATTTGGATTTTGACATTGGGATTTTCAAGTTATGCCAACAAATAAACAAAAACTTCTCATCATTGCATCTCTCCTTGTTGGCCTTGCCGGAGGAGGGCTTATGAGCCTTTTCCAGGAACCTTATACGGAAGCGTCGCGGTCTTTTTTGGTTCAAAATAAACGTTATGCCGCACAAAATGCCTATGACTACGAAGGATACTACGCACTGCAAACGGCAAATGAAAGCGCGAAGGCGCTCTCTTCCTGGCTTACAAGCCCCGGCGGTGTATATGCGGTATATCGTGATGCGGGTATGAATGCGTCATTTAAAACCCTTCGTAGCTATGAACGAGCCTTTTCGGTACGAGGGGTGGATACGCCATTCTTTGAAATTCGATACCATGCCGCCATAGAAGAAAATGCAGAAAAGCTTTCCGTATCCCTTGAGAGGGTTTTGAAACAGCAACTCGCATCTTTCCAGGGTTCGGATTCGTTATCCCTCGCATCTTCCCCCTTAGTACTGGTCGATCGGCAGATTCCACTGGTCCGCAATCTTTTTTACGGCGCGTTATTTGCCGGGGCGCTCGCGCTATTTGGTATTCTTTTTGACAAAGCCATGAAGGGCGGGTCATAAAGTTTTATCCACAAGCACCTTCTAAATTTCTTTGTTACAATATCTTCCCAAAGAAGATATTGTTGTTTGACAAAGAAAGGACAACCTATGGACTCTTCTCGAGGAACATTCATCGTATTCCACGGCATCAACAACCTGGGGAAATCCACCCAGGCTACTCTGCTCGTGGAGCGTATTTTGCGCGAAGGCGGACGGGCAATGTACCTGAAGTATCCGTGCTACGATCTTGAGCCTTCGGGTCCGCTTTTAAACGAATATTTACGGAAAAAGAACCCCTACGGCCTTACGCCACGCGAGGCGCAAATGCTGTTTGCCCTCAACCGCACGCAGTTTGAGCCGATTTTGTCTCAAGAATATCTTGCTCGAGGCATTACGGTTGTTGCGGAAGATTATACCTGCACGGGCATTGCCTGGGGGGTTGGCGCGGGCGTTGACCGGGCTTTCCTTACCCGCGTGAACTGCCATCTGCTTCGCGAAGACGTCTCGTTTCTTTTTGACGGCAAGCGATTTGCCGACGCAAAAGAACAGGGCCATGCACATGAAATGGATGATGATCTTACCGAGCGCGTGCGGCTTGTGCACACCGAACTTGCCAAAGAATTCGGATGGCATGTGGTAGACGCCAACGAGTCTCGCGAAGCCATCCATGAGCAGATCTGGAATATCACGCAGCCACTGCTGTCTTAAGGAGATTTATCATGTTCACTCCGGAAGAAAAAACATTACTTGCGCAATACGTTACCTCAACGGAGAATGACGTTTTTGTCATCAAAAACCTCCAGGGCATTGTGGGAGCGGTGTTCGCCCGTTACTCGCGCGCCAAAGGGACGCTCCGAGAAACATTGCTGAAAGAATTCATAAAAGAAGGGGTTATTGACCCGAAACATGCAGAAGAGCTCATTGCGCGCGTTCTCATTGCCTATGGAGACGATTCGGTCGGAGAGCTGGAGGGAGCGCATGCCTCCATCGAGCGCCATTCGATGCTTGTCACAAAAGAATACGAGGACAGGCGCATCAACATATCTCCGATAGAGCAATCGACCAGATACGTCTTTTATGACCAAAAGGACGAAGAGGGCAAGTGGCTCTACTGGCGGGGGCCGGAGCTTACCGAATCTTCTTTCGGCGCGGAGTATCTTGCAACAATGGATGCTATCTTCGAAACGTACGCAAGGCTTGTCGAGCCGATGAAGATTTTTTTTCAGAAACTCAAACCTCTTGAAGAGGCCGAGTATGATATCAACGGGGACGGCAAGAAAGAGAAGCTATCCGAACTTACCGATGAAAAAGAAAGAAAAGCTTTTGCGGTAACGTATAACACGGATGTTCGCACGAAAGCCTGCGATACCCTGCGGCATCTTCTGCCGCTCTCAACGCTTACCAACGTCGGACTTTTCGGGAACGGACGTGCTTTCCAGCATCTTTTGACCCATCTTTTTTCCACGGATCTTCCGGAGACGCACGAAGTCGCGCGCCAGCTTTTTGAAGCGGCTTCCGAGGTAATTCCGGCCTATGTGAAGCGCGCAAGCCGCAATGAATACGTTGTTTCGGTGCGTCGTGAGATGTTCGCGCTTGCCAGAGAACTTGGTATAGACTACGACAAGGGCAATATTATGCACGAGGAGGTAAAGCTTCTCCCTATGTCGTCTGACCCCGCGAGCCACGACATTCAAACTGTCGCGGCAATGCTTTTCCCGTATGCGGCACTCTCATTCGGAGAGCTCATTGAGAAAGTATCGGCAATGTCTGACGAAGCAAGATTCGGCATTATTCATACCTACATCGGTGCGCGAAAGAGCCGACGAGACCGCCCAGGGAGAGCTTTGGAGCACGGCTATCCGTATACGTTCGATATGCTTACCGATTGGGGAGTTTACAAGGACCTCATGCGTCATCGCATGAACACCCAGCAACGACAGCTTTTTACCACGCGACTTGGGTTTTTTATTGCCCCAGAGATCAAAGAAGCCGGATTCTTGGCGGATATTCTCGAGTGCGTCCAGAAAGCCGGCGATCTATTCGAACGTATCCATAAAGAAAACCCTTTGCTTGCGCAGTATGCCGTGCTCCATGGCAATTTTGTCCGCTGGACCATGGGGCTTAATGACCGGGCGCTCATGCATCTTGCAGAACTACGCTCAACGCCGCAGGGCCATCCGAACTACCGTAAAATAGCGCAAGAAATGCACAAGCTTGTCGCCGCCCGCTCTTCTTGGCGCGGAGAGGCAATGCAGTTTGTTGATCACAGCAACTATTACTGGTCTCGTGCTGATTCGGAAGCGCGCCAGCGTGTCAGAGAGCGAAAGTTAGAGGATGAGAAAATATGATAAATTATGAGGCGGGAATTTCCCGCCTCTTTTTTATTGTTTCCGGCCATGTTAATCTAGGAATATGGAAGACGTGTCCAAAAAATATAAGCTCACAGTCGGTGTGGAGGTGCATGCGGAGCTGAAGACAAAAACCAAGATGTTCTGCTCCTGCCTGAACGACCCGGATGTATCAAGGCCCAATATAAACGTCTGCCCCATTTGTATGGGGCATCCCGGCACGCTTCCGGTGCCGAACAGAAAAGCCATTGAAGCGGTTATCAAGGTCGGGATGGCACTTGCGTGCGACATTGCGGAACATTCGCATTTTGACCGCAAGAACTATTTTTATCCAGACCTGCCCAAGGGGTACCAGATCACGCAGTATGAGGAGCCGTTTTGCAGGAATGGGAAACTGGCCGTCCCGGGGAGCCCGGCTATTGTACGGATAAACCGTATTCATTTGGAAGAAGACACCGGAAAATCTATTCACTCCAAAGATGCCACTTTGCTTGATTTCAACCGCGCGGGCGTACCCCTTATGGAGCTGGTAACGGAGCCCGATCTGCATAGCGCCACAGATGTAAAGAAATTTTGCGAGGAACTTCAGCTTATGTTGCGGTATCTGGGAGTTTCGGATGCCGACATGGAAAAAGGACACATGCGGTGCGAGGCGAACATCAGCGTAAGTAAGACCGATGAATTCGGGAAGAAAGTAGAGGTGAAAAACCTCAATTCTTTCAAAGCGGTAGAGCGGGCAATCGAATATGAATGTAAGCGCCATATCGAAGCGCTGGAAAATGGAGAAAAGGTAGTACAGGAAACCCGAGGATGGGATGATGGGAAGGGAGTTACCTATTCCCAGCGCTCCAAGGAAGAAGCCCATGATTATCGGTATTTCCCCGAACCGGACATTCCGCCATTGTCCATTTTCCAGAACGAGCATGCCGCAGGGGCAGACGAAGAGGCAATTTTTATAGATGCGTTACGATCAGAGCTTCCCGAGTTGCCGGCTTCACGCCGAGAGCGGTTTTTGCGCGAATACGGGCTTGCCCCAGACCAGATTGAGATTTTTACAGTCCAAAAACCCATAGGCGATTATTTTGAGGGAGTTGCAAGCGAGTTGGCGTCAGAACATGATAGGGGAGAATTCTCGTCGCTTGATGCCTCGCGCCAGGAAACGGGAGATGATCTTACACATCTTATAGGACTTCATAAACTGGCGGCGAATTATCTTATCAATGATCTTCCGCGGGCGCTTACGGAAGCAGGAACGGATTTTGCCGATTTAAAAATATCCGCGGAGAATTTTGCGGAGTTCGTGCTGCGTATTGAAAAAGGAGTTCTTTCCTCCGCAAGCGCGCGGACGGTTTTGACCCAGATGCTACAGACGGGGGCGGATCCGGACGAGATTATACGCGACAAGAATCTTGCGCAGATAAGCGATACGGGGGAGCTAGAAGTGGTAGTCGCCAAGCTCATTGAGGATAATCCTCTTGTTGTGGAAGATTTCAAAAAAGGGAAACAAAACGCTCTTCAGTTTTTTGTGGGGCAGGTAATGAAAGAAACGAAGGGCAAGGCGAATCCGAAAGTGGCACAAGAACTGCTGAGGAAGAAATTATCTTCCTAAAATTATTTATAAACATGAATTCTTGACATTTATATAGCAAGCATGCTATACTAAATATGTAGAGAATATCATTAACTTTTTTCTTATGTCAAAGGGACCAGAATCGTCAAATGAAACATGCCCTAATCACCCGGGTGTTCCCGCGTATGCATGCATGGAATGCAAAGGAATCAAGAAATTCGAGCAACCAGATGCAATAGATATAGGGGAAGTGGATGATGTAAGGCCCATCGAAAAGGCCTCGCAGGGCAGAGAAAACGAGGGACGCCAGATATAGAAAAACATAAAAGCCCGGAAAGGGGCTTTTATGTTTTTTTTCGATTTAAAAACCTTTTTACCAGATGCCACGCTTCTTTCGCGACTGATATCCAATGAATATCGCGATTTCTCCCAAACCATGTCATTTGGCGCTTGGCGTAATTTCTGATTTCACGTTCAAGTTGCCCGATCATTTGTTGTTTTTTAAGATGACCCTCAAGACGCCGGTTAATGTAGCGGTATTCAAGGCCGAGTGATTCAAGGCGTCGCGATGAGACGCCTTGTTTTTTTAATTTTTTTACTTCCGAGACCATGCCTTGTTTCATGCGGGCAAGAAGGCGTTTGTGAATATTGTGATGAAGTATTTTTTTGACCGGATTCAATCCGAGCCAAAGCGCTTCGTATCGCGGTTCTTTCTTTGCAAGCGTTGGTACGGGTCTTTTCGTGGTAAGTACGATCTCCAGTGCTCGAATGAGCCGACGAGAATTATGGGGGTCTATGGTCTTTGATCGTCTAGGGTCAAGTTTTTTAAGCATGTAAAAAAGCTCTTTTATTGGTTTTCTTTCAAGTTTTTCTCGAAGCTTTCTATTGGGTTTTACCTTCGGGAAGGCGAGGCCATATACTAGGGCATCAATGTATTGTCCCGTCCCTCCGCAGACGATAGGAACTTTGTTTTTCCGCAGGATGTCAGAGACAGCTTTTTGCGCAAGCCTCTGGTATTGCACAACCGTAAACTGCCGTTTGGGCGAAGACACATCAATGAGATGGTGCGCTATCCCATCTGAAATATATGTTTCGTTTTGATTTTTGACTTTTGATTTATCTCTTGGGGCTTTTCCTGTTCCTATGTCGAGACCAGTATACACCTGCCGGGAGTCCGCAGAAATTATCTCGCCATTAAATTTCTTGGCAAGTCGTATAGCAAGAGCCGTCTTTCCAGAAGCAGTTGGGCCTATAATGACGATGAGGCGATGTTGCATATCCTTTCTTTTGATGGTATGCTGTTACGTGCTTCTTTGACAATCCAGCTAGGCTACGAAAGGTCGGTGTGCCATGCGCGCATTTCTCCAGCGATACTGGGTTTTACTTTTGGCGGCTTTTATCTTTGCGGCATGGCAATTCCCCATAGTATGGTGCATTGTCAACGCTGAGGCGGGAATCGGTGCCCTACTGGTTCTCGGCCATACCCAGTTCCAAGCATTTCTTTACGGCTGTATAGCGGGGAACGTTGAATGTCTGATCTGGAACTGGCTCATTGGCAGGAAAATTGATCAGAAGCGCAAAGAAATTACCGAAAAAATAAAGTCGGGGAGAGAAGAAGTTCGGGCGGCCGGACTCACCGATTCATTCCGGGATGTCTGGAAGTTTTTTCTTGATCTTTTCGAGCCGGAACAGTACGTTCGCCACTGGATGTATCGCGCGGTTATGCGGATCCGGAAATACGCCGTACTTGGATTTTTCGCGAATGTTGTGCTTCTCGGCTTTATTGCCATCTGCTGCGTCATTCCGGGCGTTATATTTGCCGCTCTCACGCTTGTCCGGCTGACGCGTCTTCGTTTTGGTCTTGTTGCGATTCTTTTGGGAAATACCGGCAAGATGGCCTTTGCGGCCTATGGATTTTGGCCGATTGTTCTTTCGGCGATAAAAAGCATTTGGTCCTATTTATAAAAGCTCACCGTATCACAAGTGGGCTTTTTTGTTTTACCATCCGTATTTTCTGACAAACTTCCTATGAGAAAAATGGCCGGAAGCCGTAGGAAAGAGGAGAGAAAAGAATGAATGCGGCCCCAGCTATGGCAAGAAGGATCCAGTATAGATATCGATTTCCATCCGAAGCATCCAGGATTTTTTCCCCATCTTCTCCAGAAGCTTCGAGCGCAGGCACCAAATTAAAAACAATAAATGCGCCAATCAGAACCGAGGCAATGAGCGACGAGAAATAGTGGTAAAGGAACATGGCGCGCGTGATGGCCGCAAAGGGCAGCCAATTGATGAAGTAGATGAGCAGCAAGAATTCAAGCGAGTAAATGCGAGCCCTCCACTCATTACTTTTTGCAATGAGCATCTGTAGCGCTTTCCTGCGGAATATCAGGTAGAGAATACTGCCGAACATCGTAATGGTGCCGAAAAGCCACACGATGGGATTTGCGCGCAGGTAAAGGCGTTTTAAATTATCCGTTTTATCAACCCAGAAATAGATCTGCTTTCTTCCGATCGGCCACTCGTAAAATCTTGAGGAATCCTGATGAGTGAGCTTCTGTGCGGCATTCACATTGAACATTTTTTTGTTGAGTTCAAGGGTTTTTTGAAGGAAAGAAGGCGGAAGGAGTTTCCCGTCTTTTTCTTCCACAGTGCCTTGCAGTGAGGCGCGGAACCGCTCGGACATGAAAGCGTCTCCCGTCCCCGAAGAAGGCAGAAGCTTGAAATGCAGGGCAAAGAAGGCCATATATACTCCGGCGGTTACGACACAGAGCGACAAAAGGCGGATAAAAAACAACTTCAGCAATCTTCTCTCGGCGATTTCCGTGAACATTATAAAGCCGATCACCAGAAGCGCGCCCCCGCCAGTCCATTTAGTTGCGACTGCCAGAGAACCGGCAATGGCGCTTCCGAAAAGCCACAACCACCACATCTTGCCATACGGTTCCTTCTTTCGATGGTGGGCGAAACACAAAAGTGCCAAAAAACCGAAGAACGGTACAAAAATATCAATAAGCCCAAAACGCGATTCAGCGAAAATGGCGTTGTCGAGGAGAATAAAAGAAGCGGCAAAAAAACTCGTTGCAGGAGTAAGATTCAGCGCATTTCCGAAAAGATAAACGACCGCAGGGAGCAGGGATCCGGCGATAGCCGTTGGAACGCGCGAGGCGACATACGGATACTCCTTGGGGTATTCATTGCCGATGGCGCAATCAAGTTTTTCGGTTGAGGCTCCTTGTGTCTTAAGTCCTGCAAGCAGAAAGAACTTTCCCAACGGCGGATGGATGTCAAAAAAATATTTTCCTTCCAAATATCCTTTAGTGAAGTTGCAGAAGTGCTGTTCATCCCACACGACGTTATTGGGATGTGAAATCCACAAAAACCGGGTTGCGAACCCGAGAATAAGAATGATGCTTATTTGCAACCATTTTTTCTGAAAAAAGTTCATGTTTTTTATTTTTTCCTATTGATTTCTTCTTTTATTTTCTTCAAAAACTTCTCTAGTTTCTCTGCACCGATGTCGCCCCTACCACGCACACGCACGGCCACGGTTTTTTTGGATCTTTCTTTGTCGCCAACTATGAGCAAATAGGGGATTTTTTGTATTTCGGATTCGCGGATTTTCTTGCCGATGGTCTCGTCATCTTCGCGCAATAATGTTCGGATGTTCTCGTGATCAAGCGTTTTTTCGATTTGTTTTGCGTAGGCTTTGTGCCCCTTACCGATGGGAAGTATAGCGACCTGAACAGGGGCAAGCCACAAGGGGAACGCGCCTGCGTAATGTTCTATAAGGATTGCCATGAAGCGCTCGAGAGAACCTAAGATAGCGCGGTGAATCATAACGATCCGCTCGCTTTCCCCTTTCTCATTGATACAGGTTAAATCAAATCGTTCAGGCAAGTTAAAATCAAGCTGGATGGTGGCAAGCTGCCATTCTCGGCCGAGAGAATCTTTCGCGATAAAATCTATCTTCGGCCCGTACATGGCGGCTTCTCCGAGGCCGTCGACATATTTGATTCTACGCTTCTTGATAAGCGTCAAAAGCTGGTCTTCCGCCCTTTTCCATATTTCTTGTGTTCCCAGATATTTTTCCATGTGCGCCGGATCATGCCGCGAGAAACGCACGGTCAGCGGCATTTTGAAGGGTTTATAAAATTTATCGATGATATCCCAGATCTTGAAAGCTTCCTTCTCCACCTGGCTTATGCGGCAAAATACATGCGCGTCGTCTTGCGTAATGACCCGGACGCGCGAGAGGCCGGCAAGTTCTCCGCTCTGCTCGTCTCTATATACGGACGTAACTTCAGAATAACGGATGGGAAGTTCTCGGTAGCTGCGCTTTTTTGCGGCGTAAATTTGGGTGTGGTGCGGGCAATTCATCGGCTTCATGGCAAATTCGTGTTTCTCCCGGGTCGTAATCTTAAAAAGTTCATCTTTGAATTTCTCCCAGTGGCCGGAGGTGACATATAAATCCCTTTTTGTTATATGAGGAATGCGCACACGCTGGTATCCCAGAGGTTCTTGCAGTGATTGCACGAACTCTTCAAGTTTTTCCCGAATAAGCGTGCCCTTCGGGGTAAAAAGAGGAAGTCCCGCGCCAACCAGGTCCGAGAAAACAAAAAGATCGAGCTGTGGCCCCAGCTTTTTGTGGTCGCGCTTTTCTGCCTCGATACGCTGCGCGAGGAACGCGCCCAACTCTTCTTTCTTTTCAAATGCAAGTATGTAAATGCGCTGCATCTGCTCACGCTCAACACTTCCCCGCCAG
Organism: bacterium; assembly: GCA_030649025.1. NCBI lineage: Bacteria > bacterium. Next base: position 45,500 of record JAUSGO010000034.1, read on the forward strand.
TATGCTCCGGAGGTCTTGTCTACCTTGAATGCATCCGGATTGAGTTCCTTGGTGTTTTCAACATGTCCGCCGCGGCACAGATCAATGAATCCCCCCGTCTTATAGAGCGATACCGTAGTCTCCTTTGTTAGACGGTCCTCGTGGGTGATGCGCTGAATGTCTTCAAGGGCCGTTGTGCCGTAGCGTTCAATATCCCGGACAAGTTCTATTTTGAAGAGCTGCTTCTGTTTCTCGAAAAACTTTTTTGCCTCGGTCGATTTCATCTCCTGTCGTTCAAAGGAGAGGCTGCGGCCAATGATCTTTTTCATTTCTCGTTCTATGTTTTTGAGGTCGTCCGGCGTAAGCGCTCTATTGAGGAAAAAATCGTAATAACACCCGTTCTCGATGACGGGGCCGACGCCAAGCTTCGCTTCGGGAAAGAATTTCAATACTGCCACGGCAAGTACATGCGCGAACGAATGGCGGATGTTGTGAAGTTTATCTTCGGGCATACCCCGAACTTAACAAGCTTTTATGCTAAAAGAGCATCGCTCTTTTAGCCTTCGGTACGCTTGTTCGTGTGATTTAATATAATTTATCGCGATATGCCTAGCACAGGGAGTTTGTTAAGTGCGGGGCATAATCGTGCATTGTAGCAAAAAAACCAAAGTAGGGCAAAGTATGAAAAAATGGCTAACATAACGGATATTTCATAGATATTACTCGGGAGCTTGACAGGCTCTCCGGTTAGACTATACTGGGTGTTGAGGTTGAAAATATATGAAAGACGGCAATTAACATCGCTGTTGAGAGAGAGCGCGCAAGGCAGATCCGCCTTAAGCGGATTTTTACTTGTAAGATGGCTGGGAATGATCAGGAAAGAACCTTAACAATCGAATGAGCGAGCATTCATAAGTATGCAACGAAATCTTTTCGTTGCCCTGAATATTACAGAATCAAAAATTCTCCCTTCGATTTTGCCGGGGCTTGCCCTGAGCTTGTCGAAGGGTCTTAACAGAGAGTTTGATCCTGGCTCAGGATGAACGCTGGCGGCGTGGTTAAGGCATGCAAGTCGCGCGGATGTAGCGACCGCAAGGTTGCTGCATGAGCGGCGAACGAGTTAGTAACACATTGGTACTCACCCCGAAGAGGGAGATAACCAGCCGAAAGGTTGGCTAATACCCCATAGTCCCCGGCTAAATTTTTGAAGAAAAGCTGCATAAGAACTTATTGAGAACAACAGATCATTTTTTCTCAAGATTATAGCAAGATGTTTGTCTTCAAAAATTTAGTCTGGGTAAAGCAGCAATGCGCTTCGGGAGAGGCCTATGTCCTATCAGCTAGTTGGTGAGGTAACGGCTCACCAAGGCTATGACGGGTAGGGGGTGTGAGAGCACGGCCCCCAACGACGACACTGAGATACGGGTCGTACTCCTACGGGAGGCTGCAGTC